>NZ_JBSYXP010000019.1:0-87302 GCF_054172105.1 Methylolobus aquaticus | reverse complement strand
GGCGGCTCGGTATCGGCCTGGATCCTTGTCTGGGAGCCGCCGGTCCAGCGTCCACCATCCGGGGTTCAGAGAAGTCCATGGATCGTCGGCAGCATCGAAAGCGTGGTCAAGCCGAAGCGCTCGCGCCTGATCGAAACGGCCACCGGCTTCGAATCGCGGATCCTGCCTGAACCGCCGCCCGGGCGTCGTCGCGATCCCTGCTGACATCCGGCGTCCGAATTCCTCTCCCGGTGACGCGCTGTCCTCGCGCATGTGACTCAGGGGCGATTGCTATTCCCGTTGCATCCGATCACGGTACATCTCGGGACCGGATATCGCACCAGACCTGTATTCATTATGCATCCAGCGCATCAGCCATGAGCATTGCCCGAACGTCGCAAGAATCTCGGCTGGACCCAGCGTGAGCTGGAGAAGGCGGCGGGTTTTACGCAGGCGCAGATCAGACGTATCGAGGCTGACAAGGCCGCGAGAACATTACCTTCCTGAGTTTGCGCAAGCTGGCGAGGCCTTCGGCTGCAGCGTAGTCGACCTGTTGACCGACGCAGACCGGTGCCCGGCCTGGACCAGGCCCAACGTTATCGCCCGAATCTCGCCTACCTTCTGCGGTCCCTGAAGCTACGCCTGTTCGCTTGCCCCATCCAGCGCGTCTCGCCGGAACAGGTCCTGACCCTACTGGAACTGGCCGGAAACACCTTGGAACTTCGGCGACCCGGTCGCTCTGCGCCCCGCCCCTCCACCGCGTCAACCCAAGACCCGGGCGACAGTGCGAGTAGCCACTAAATTCAAGGCATTGGGACCGGTGTTTGTCAAGATACATGTCGCACATCCTTATGCAGCGTTGTGTAATGGAGTCCTTTCGATAATTCAGATCAGAAGGATCTGGTCTATAGTTGGGACTGTCGGACCCGGCATACCTCCGACGCTTACGCCACTCGGCGCCGTCGGTTTGCCGCGGAGTGAGGAGAATAAGCTGCACGTAATGCGCTGACTCGATGTTAAACCGAGCACGGCAGCGCGATCGGACTCGCCCCAACGCGAGCCTGAGCCTCCGTCCACGGCCAACTAAACTTCCTGATGGCTCCCTCCGGCACGAAGCCGATGCGGTCCCGATTCGAGACCATCTCAATGAACACGTCAATCCTTACAAAGCTTTCCCACCTATGGGCGAGCGTGTTGATGATTTTTTTCCCGGCATTTTCGTTGGCTGCACCACAAGCCATGGGCGCCTCAGCTATTTTCGTGGATGCGACGACCACCCGGCCGTCAGCGCCGGCACACGCCACTGACAGCGGTGCCGTGGCTGGAGTCCCGCGCTACGCAGACGCCCGCGTGAAGGCGACGCCAGGCGTCGCCCCCAACCGGGTGAGGGCTATGACGGAAATCGACATTTATCGGTCCAGTGACGTATCCAAGCGCAAGAAGGCGGACTACGTCACTGCGCAGGTCATCGTAGCGGGGGCGTCCCAGATTGCCGGCCCGGTGAGCAGACTCGACCTTGATGGGGCGAATCGCTTCGCATCCGGCTCCCGGATGCGAGTGGACCGCAAGACCGGCACAGTGACCGCCAGCCTGGCGCTGACGCTCCGGCAGCAAAGGGCCCTGGCAGCGCAAATGTGGGCCGGCCGCACGCCGCGAGCCATGGCCGCGCGGATCAGGGTGCTTTTCCGGCATTACCGAGACGCCGACCCGACTCGGGCGATCCATGAAGACATCGCTTCCGTGGGTGCCCGCGCCCGTTGGGGCGGTAGCCCGCTGGCACTGCCCGGCGGTCCCGGCGCGGTACTCCTTCAGGGTGCGGGTGGCCAGGTCCGGCTGACCAACACCACCAGCAACCCACTGGTGGTGATGGCCGGCCCCACGAGTTGCATGTACGACTCGATCTACGAGTACGGGGGGTCGGGGCCGCAGAGCGGTTGGAACGGATCGCACCTTGGCACTATGAACGGCAACATCCTGGCACCGGGGCAGTCCATCCAGGCCTATGTCGAGTCCGACACGAGCGTGCTGGACGGCAGGGAAGACAATGCCTCCGGCACGACCGTCCTGGCCGACTATACAGAGTTTCAGAACGATGCCCTGCAAGCCGCGCAGGATGCCGCAACCAGCACGCTGCCGGAACTGGATATCCCCAGCGGCGACGATGACGGGCCGTGGAAAGACATCGACGAGTCGCTGGGCTTCTTTTCCCTGGATGTAGTCCGAAACCTGCTATCCGAGGATGGGGTGTGGGCGACGTACGCCGCGGCGAGCGCCCAATCCGCGGGCATCCCGGAGTCCGAGCTTGGTACTTTCGACACTGCCCTGGAGTTCGCCGATGGATTGTTGGACTACGCCGAGCCAATCACCGGTCTGGTCGAGGGGCTGGTAGCGCTATTCAGCAACGGCTGCAACGCCCACGACGGCTACATCATGATTGGGGCCACGGATCAGAATCACCCGTGGCGCCAGTTCGCCCAGGTCTACGACTGGGGGAAGGGCTCGCCCTACATTCCCAAGAGCGGCACAACCACGTTCGGTTCACACGCGAACGGGCTGGTCGCCAACGTGGTCACCCCGTTACCCGCAGCGCAGCAGCCCGCCTTCGACGACCCCGCAGCAGCCAACGTTCCAACAAACTCCGGGGGCGTCGCCCAATGGCAGTTCACCGAAACGACCAACCAGGTGAACACTCCGGCCAAGGTGTCGCTGGACGCGGGCACCCGGCGGGTGCACTGCAACCCGGCTGATGCCGGCAGCGATCAACCGCCTGCGGGCCTGCCCACGGTGATCAGTTCGCTGGCAATGTTACCCAGCTACGTCGACTACCAAGGGAACTCCGTCACGAAACCCAGCGTAGGACCCAACGACTACCTCGTCGGTGAGCACTTTATTGCAGGGGGATCCACGCGTTCGGTCCGCTACTCCGCGGATGGGATTTCGTGGACCAGCGTCCCCATTCCGGCTGGGCAGGACTACTACGATCTCCCAGAGGGATCAGAGGTGACCCTGGTGGCCTGCGACACGCAGGCCGCCGAACTGCTGACCCGGGCCACGCTGTCGGGACGCACGGTGCTGATGGGCACCCGTGTACCCAGTGATGTGATCCCCGGTCCCGACTACTACGGCACGCCCGCTACCCCGCCGGCCATGATCGGCCCGCTGGGCACCGCGACCCCGGTGCCCGGTCCGACCGGTGTGACCCGGGGGCTGGTGGCCGTGGCGAACGGCCTATGGTGGATCGACGGGAACAACCAGCTCGGCCACCGCAACCTGGCTACGGGTAAGGTCAGCAGGTTCCCGGTGCGTAACACATCGCAGCTGGTTGCGGGCCCCGACGGCAACCTGTGGATGGCCGGCTCGATCCCCTCGGGGAGCACCGCGCTGCCCGCGTTGGTCAAGTTCGACCCCAGGACGTGGCAACTCACCCGCTACCAGATAGGGTCGACGGCCGGCACAGTATCCAACTTGGCGGTCGGCCCCGATGGCAACCTCTGGTTCGCGGCCTCAGGGGCCACCCTGGGGCGGTTCAACCTCGCCTCGATGACCCCGACGCTGTTCCCGGGCGTACTCGATGCCGGGCCTTACGACGTGGTTGCCGGTCCGGATGGTAACCTCTGGGTCTCCTCATTCACCCAGGTCGACGTGTACAACACCGCAGGCACCCTAATCGCCGTGGGCTCACCGTTCCCGCCCGGGCAGTTGGGGAGCCTGGCGGCGGGTCCGGACGGCCGGATGTGGGTCATCAACAACGGCGACCCCAGCCACGATATCGCGCCCAGCGTCGCGGTCTTCGATCTGTCCCAGTTCACGTTGACCCCTCAGGGCGTGAAGGTCTGCTTTCCTATTGGTAGCGGGTGCACCGTCTCCTTCGCGATCCCGTCAGGCATGACGAACCTTACCGCAGCGACCTTCGGGACTGACGGCAGTCTGTGGTTCGGCGGTATGACCGGGACCAATAGTGGGGACTTCCGCATGGTCCGGATGAACGCGGCCACGGGCGCCACCGACCTCTTCGCGTTCCCCTACCGCCTCGGTGCCAC
The DNA here is from genome assembly GCF_054172105.1 of Methylolobus aquaticus. Lineage (NCBI taxonomy): Bacteria > Pseudomonadati > Pseudomonadota > Gammaproteobacteria > Methylococcales > Methylococcaceae > Methylolobus > Methylolobus aquaticus. The sequence goes on along the minus strand of NZ_JBSYXP010000019.1, from coordinate 83,283 downwards.
TGCGGTCACCGGCCCCGACGGTCAGATCTACCTGGGCGGGGACGACTTCGACTACCGCATCTGGGCATTCTCCACCGGCGTCAGCCCAGCGACCAGCTCCCCGCAGATCTCGGGCCAGCCCCGGCTGAACAACCTCATCGAATGCACGGGCGGCACTTGGCCCACCGGCGCCACCGGGCAGAGCCTCTCTTGGCGCGATGCGACGACCGGCCGGATGCTCGAGGGCTCCTGGACCAGCGCCTATGTGCTGCCCCTCAACGACCCAAGGCTGGTTGGGCACTACGTGCAGTGCGTGCAGACGGCCGCCCTGCCCTGGGTAGGGGTGCCCTTGAGCGCGGTGTCGACCCCGGTGAAGGTGCAGGATTGAACACGGTTGCCCCCAACAGCCCCACTCGTTGACACCGTCGCAGTCAGAGCGGAATGACCCGGTGCACGGTCCTGTTCGTTCTACCTTGACGGCCGGTTCAGTGCGTCGATCAGGGTGGTTTCAGAGGATCGGGTTGGTGCAGGAGACGGGTGAGCGGGCCAGATGTAGATCGAAACTCCCATCACCCTCCTGCCGGAAGTCTGATTGCAGACCAATCGTCAAATTACCCTTCCGCCATGATTGTCACCGCGCTATTCCGGTGCGCCACCCAGTGCAGCCGCCTTGTCCTCCTCCTCCCTGGCTTTGGAAAAGATCGGGCTGGGCCGGTTGAGGATCAATAGATCGTAGACACGCCGGGCTTCCGGAAAACCTTCCTGAAAGGCGTCGAATGCAGGACTGTCCCAGGCTTGCGGCCATTCGCCGAAATGCGAATCCCAAGCCCAGTCAATGGCCGCGTTGGCGCCATGCTTGAGCAACTGCTCGACGATCAAGGCATAGTTTCCCACCGCAGCATCCACGAGCGCGGACGCTTCCTCCGGACCATGGAGGTCCGGGTGCGCTCCCTGATTCAGCAGCAATTCGATCATCGCGCAAACCTCGGCTTCGGGAATTTCCCGCTCGGGTCGAGCACCACTGTACCATTCCAGGTCACGCTCGGGGGCACGGCAGTGCGCGCGATGATTTCCCCACCCTTCGACAAGGTTGTTGATCACCGATTTGCCGGTCTCGTTGACTCGATTCAAGTTGGCACCGCTGGCAATCGCCCTCTCAATACCAGCTCGGTCCACCTTGTACGCAGCCTCGTGCAACTCACGGTCCGCGCCGGAAAGCGGACCGCGAGCATCGTGCCAGTTGAGGATCACCAACTCCGGCGCCGCCAACTCGATAAACCCCTTTCGAATGTCGTCGAACGAAAACGCCAGGGGTGTGGGATCGACCTCCGGCAATTTGCCAGCCTCCAGCTGAGAGCGCACGCCGGGATAGTCTGGGCCGGTGATCTCCTTCCGGTTCAGCACGACAGTGATCTTGCGGCTATCCGGAGCCAGCTCGTTTCCCCACCGTTTGGTGGTGGCAACGGCCATGGGATCACCCCACGTGCTGCAAGGTTCGACAACGCATGTTTCACTGACCGTGGGGTTCTCATCCTTGATGATGGTCCATAAAGCGGTCCATAAATACCCGTGCGCCAGATCGTGCTCCTCGGAGAGGAACTCCAGGATCCGTTCGCCCGCGCGGGGGCCCTCCAGAAAATGATGGGCCTCGAAATTGGGATAGCGATTGCGGGTGCTCGCCAGGGCCCGGCGATAAACCTCGTATGCGAACCATTCACGGGTGGTGCGAACCTGCAGATGGATTTCGCAGTCGCGCCCCGCCAATGGAGCGACGAACTTCTCCCGCCGAACATTCCCCAAGTGGACATCGTCGAGCCCCAGCCAGTGGAAACGGGCATAGTGCCCCCGGTCGCCGGGTTCGCCGAACAGTGACTCCCAAATGCGCTGGACCCGCTGTATTTGTTGTAGCCGTTCCTTGGGGAATTCTCGCGTCCAGATGTAGGCCTGACGCGGTTGCTTCGCAGACATATTCGTTGGCTCTCGCTGCCAGTGATTGATGTTCAACCCTTCACACACACCACTTGCTTGAGCGTGTGCAAAATCTCGGTCAAATCGCTCTGGTTGGCCATGACCTGGTCGATGTCCTTGTAGGCGCCCGGAATTTCGTCGATCACACCCTTGTCCTTGCGGCAGATGACCCCGGTGGTCTGCTGCGCGAGGTCGTCCTCGGTAAAGTGTTTCTCGGCCGTCGTTCGGCTCATTCGCCGGCCCGCGCCGTGGGCGCTGGAGCAGAAACTCTCGAGGTGTCCCTTGCCACGCACGATGTAGCTGCGTGTGCCCATGCTACCGGGCACGATGCCGAGATCACCCTCGCGGGCGCGGATCGCTCCCTTGCGTGTCACCCAGACGTTCTCGCCGTAGTGATGTTCCATCGCCACGTAGTTGTGGTGGCAGTTCACCGCTTCGGTGGTGACCTCAAACGGTGGCAGGTGCCGTGCCAGGGCCGCCAGCACCAGATCCAGCATGGAACGGCGGTTCTGCATGGCGTATTCCTGAGCCCAATGCACGGCCTCCACATAGTCATCGAAGTGCTCCGTGCCCTCTGGGAAATAGGCCAGGTCGCGGTCGGGTAACTGGATCATCCAGCGTTCCATGTCCTTGCGCGCCAACTGGATGAAGTAATCGGCCATGGCGTTGCCGATGCCACGACTGCCGGAATGCAGCATGACCCACACCTGGTCGGACTCGTCCAGGCAGACCTCGATGAAGTGATTGCCGCCGCCCAGCGTTCCCATCTGGTTTAGCCATTTGGAGAACTTGCCGAAGGCCCTGAGCAGTTGGGGATGGCGTTCAGTCAGTGACATGAGTCCTGGCTCGAAGGGCCGCACGGCTTCGACCAGCACCCGGTTGTCGGGGTGCTGGGCGCGCCCCACCGGCACGTCGCGGCTGATCTGGTCGAAAACTTTCTTCAGGCTCTTCTCATCCAGTTCGTTGGCCGTAATGGAAAGACGGGTGGCGACCATGCCGCAACCGATGTCCACGCCCACGGCGGCCGGGATAATGGCCTTGCGTGTCGCGATCACCGAGCCGATGGTGGCCCCAATACCCAGGTGCACATCCGGCATGGCGGCCACGTGGTGGTGAATGAAGGGCAGACTGGCGATGTTGGCGAGCTGCTCCCGCGACCGCTCATCGACATCGTCGGTCCAGATCTTGACCGGAACGCGCTGCTCGACGAGCACTTGTTTGACCGACATGGCTAGTTCCTCATTTCTCGCTTTACGATGTGACATGACGTCGCGTCGGTTAGAGGCCAGTTCCCGACGTCGCCTCAGGACTGGGAACGCAGGTCACCATCAGCAAAGACTCGGCTTTGCCCTCGTGATCGGCTGCCACCAGGGGTGATCTCCGACAAAGGCTGGATTATCTGGGCGCCGTGCGCGATTCCACCCGATTGGCCGCCTCGAAAATCGCGTAGGGACTGACGGCGGCAATATGTTCCGCCGTGGCAAGACTGGACAGATATTCGCGGGACCGCGGGCTGATCCCTGTCCGCTGGCACACCAGCCAGGCCACGGCTTCCGCTTCCAACTCCATCCGGGCAAGGTCCAGATCGGAGCGATCCGGCCAGCGGCCTTTGCAATCCGCCCCCAGGTGGCCGCAATAGATGTGTCCCAACTCGTGCGCCAACGTCGCAAAGCGGGTGGGAAGATCGTGCTTGGCATTGACCTTGACCCGGAACCGCGCCGCGTTCTTCGCTGACGGTGCGAGGGTATCCGGCAGCCTTGCCATGGCCGAAGCGGTCCCGGCCAGGAGCGTGCCGTACAGGTCAGTCTCTTTGACCTGTACGGCATAGTTCGCTGCGGCGGCACAGGTGCGCTGATAGCGCTCCATGGGCAGTTCTCCTTCCGCAAACAGGCTGTTGAGCTTCTCCCCGGGCACTTCCTTGCCCTCGGTATCGGCAAATTCGTACACGAAGCGCACGGGACCGAAGGATTGCAGGAGAACGATGGGCACCGCATCCGGCCGGACGTAGCGGCCGATCGATGCCCACTGACGGCGGCTGCCTACGGCGACGGCGCCGCGCCGCTGCACCATGACCAGCATCGCGTTGTAGGGTGACAGGCCACTGAAACCGCTCATGAACTGGAGAAACCCGTCGAAGGCGTGATCTCCTTCCGTCTCCAGGGCCTGCTGAAACAGCTGGTCGATAGCGGCCGCGCAGTCCTCTAAAAGTGCGAGCCGCTGCGGAACCCCTTTATGCTGCTGCTCAGGGAAAAGATCGGTCTGACTATACTGTACGGCGTGCATGGTGAACCCCGTTTGCTGGGCATTTCGCTGATTGTGTCAGGGCCGCCTTGTCGCAGCGCTTCGCTCCACTTTCGGCGCCTGGCCGAGCAGCTACCTCAAGCGAAGGGCTGCGGCAATCCGGCGCAAGGAGGGGACCATACGCTGCGCCGGCCGGTCGAAACGAAAATTCCCCTACTTTGTGGAATTCCTTATGTGGCCGCTTTTCCGCCGTCAGAAATCGGCAAGTGCCGACTTGGAATCGAACGACTCAGGCCAGTTTGCCAGTCGCCGCCCCCTGAAGTTCGGGCAGATCGTCGAGGGTATGGGCGATTTCTCCGACCTCAGAGCCCATGATGTGGCGCTCAAGTTCTGGTTGCCCGAACCGGTGGCCGACGCATTGGCGGAATTATGTAAGCGCAATGCGGAATCGATGAGTGAGTCTTTGCGGCAGTTCTTTGCGCTGCACTGCTACGGTCTTTATGCATTCCACCTGATGAATGACCGCTACCCTGGCCTGTTTAGGGACCCGGAAATGCCATGGTTTTCTGCGGGGACAACAGAAGATTCGCCGGGGAAAAAGCGCATCGATACGTACTGGGTGCCCGAGCTCGGCAAGAACGTCATGCCGATCAAGGTCTGGATACCAAACCGGCTGCGACGCGATCTTCAGGGATTGTCTGATCACACCGGAATCAAGTTGTCCCAGTACGTCCGGGAGATCGTGATCTCCCGCCTGCTAGGTCACGGCACCTTGCCCAAGCGGCCGGAGATGCTGACGGCGGCGCCCCTGTCCTCCGCGGAGGATTGGTGCGAGGATCGTGAAGTGCCTATGCGGCAGGTGGAGGTTGAGGAGTACGGCCGGAACCAGGAGGGCACAGTACTCACCGAGTGGATCGATGTTTAAGCTTGCGTATGTCTCTCAGTGGGAACGGCTATAGCCATGCTGGTTGGGTCTGGTTCAATCGGTGATGCTTACTATTTTCCGTCGTCGTTAAGCGCTATCGCTGTTCAATGACCGGGCTAATCTTTGGTCGAGTCGCCAGATTGGGCCGAGAGCCGCTACTTACCCCCGACAGCCACATTGCACAGCACCACCTCCCACGCCTCGACGCGGCAGAGCTTCTCCCAGTCCGCACCGCCACTCTGCCGCTTGTGGCGCGTGATGATCGCGCTGACCGTCGCTTCGTAACGTGTGCCTTTTGGCAACTGGCACTTGCCGGCCAGTCGGCCTACCGTGACGCCTTGGTGATCGCGGAGCGTCCAATGGCCGTTGGCATGAACAAGCTGCAGCGGATCGCCTATACGCAGCGCGCGAATCGCTGCATGTACCGGATGCGTCGATGGCAAACGCCCGGCGAAGCCCAGGTCGACATCCGCGAAGCCCAACAGCTGGTAGCGCTTATCCAGTTCGGGTACCGGCTGCGGCCAGGTGTCCGGTTCGGTGCGCAGCAAGTATTCGGCGGGCTCCAGCTCCGGCGTGAACGGATTGCCGCGGTGGATCGCCTCGCACAGCGTCAGGGTCTCCTTGGCGCGCGTCATCCCGACGTAGTAAAGCCGCCGCTCCTCGCCCCCTCCGTCGAGCTGCCAGTCGCCGCCGTCGAGGATTGCGACATGCTTGAATTCACGCCCCTTGGCGCCATGCACCGTCGAGAGGTTGATCTGGCCGGCGCGGGTGTTACGCGCTTCGCTGCCGTACTCGTACAGCCACTCCAGGGCCGGGGTCACGGGAATGGACGCCGCGGTCCAGGTGGCTTCGATCTCTGCAAGACACTGCGCCAGCAGCTCCAGCCAGGGATTGTCCGTCTCATGGCGCCGAGCGATCCAGCGTGACAGTGCGCCGCTCCGCAAGAGTCTGCGCTGCCGGTTGCGCAGCAATCGGATTAGCGACTGGCCTTCGCGGGTCTGGTGCAGTGCCGGTTGGCCACCCCCTGCCCCGTTCTCGATCACGCGATACGGGATCTGCCGCCATTCGCAGTACGCCCGGACCGGCGCCAGCATCGCATGGGTGCGTGCCAGTACCGCGAAGTCCGCCCAGTCACCGGTCGCGTCCAGGGCTTTCAACCGTTCCAGTTCGCGCATCACGCTCTGTGCCTGCGGGTTAGCCGCGGCCGGCACGCGCAGGACGTGGACCCGCCCTCGCGCGACCGGGTCGAGTTGGTGCCAGCGTCCGCCCGGCGGCGCAAAGCGCCGGGCGAAGTTGACCTGAATCGGGTAGTCGGTCTTCAGCCGATCGGGATTGCGCTGGATGATGTGGTTCGCGGCCGAGACGAGGTGCTGGCTGGCACGGTAGTTCTCGACCAGGTACTCGGTCTTGGCGTCGTAGTCCTGCGCGAAGCGCTGAATGAACGCCACGCTGGTGTGACGGAAGGCATAGATGTTCTGGTCGTCGTCGCCCACCGCCAGGATCGTGAGCTTGGCCTCGCGGTCCTGCTTGGTGCGGCCGGTCAAGGCGCTGATCAACGCGTATTGGATCGCGTCGATGTCCTGGTATTCATCGACCAGAATGTATTGATACCCGCGTAACAGTCGATCGCGCAGTTCGTCGGCGTCGAAGCCGGCCTCCGCTTTGCCCTCCAGCAGCGCGATGGCCTGGTTCAAGATTCCGTCGAAGTTCACCTCCCCACCCGCCTCGGCCAGCATGGCGAGACTGGTACCGGTCAGGCGCAGTGCCAGCGCGTGGTAGGTCAGCACGGTGACGCCATAGGCGTCGTGGCCTATCAGATCGTGCAGCCGACGGCGGATCTCGAAAGCCGCGGAGCGGTTGAAGGTCAGCACTATCACGCTGTCCGCCGGGACCCGCAGGACCCGCAACAGGTACGCGACCCGGTGCACGATCACGCGGGTCTTACCGGAACCCGGCCCGGCCAGAATCAGCCGGTTGATTTCGGTTTTCTCGCAGACCAGGCTTTCCTGACGGGGGTGCCGCAGCTCGTCGACGATGCGGCGGTACGACTCCTCCGTGGTGGCCAGGTCGAGGACCTCGCGGCGGCTGGCGAAGTAGCGGCGGATGAAATCGCCTTTCGGCAGCGCGAAATAGGCCGTCACGAAGGCCAGCGCGTTGCCCAGCTTGTCCAGGCCGAGACGTGCGTACTCCTGCATCACATGCACCTGGAAATTCCGTTCCCGGTAATGCTCCGACAGGGGTTCGTAGTCGCTTTGCAGAAAGCGCCGCTTGGCTTCCTCCGGATAGAGATGAATGGTCATCGCCGAGCGAAACACGGTCTTGCCGCGGTCCATGATCAGGACGTGGGTGTCGTGCAGGTAGAGCAAGCCCTGTTCCATGGCCTTGGCGGGGTCCTTGAGCGTGGCCGCGAGGTCGAGATCGGCCCGGATGGCCTGCGTCAGTTCCCCCAGCTTGCATTCGACCCGGAGGTCCACCCCCTGGGTGCCGGGTGCCAGCCGGTTCACGAGATCCTGCAGCAGGCAATGTGCGATCGCCCGCCGGCGCTCGGCGATCTCACGGATCTGCGGCCAGGTACGCCGCAGCCGGACATGCAGATAGTCCCGCCGTACTGGTCGGAGGTCGAACAAGGCGCGCTGCGCCTGCGACTCGCCGAACGCGCGGCTCATGGTACGCAGCAAGGTCAGCAAGTCATCGGGGATGACGTCACAGCCAGCACGCTGTTTCACTGCTTGGCACAGTGGGCGGACGTGCAGTTCCTGCCAATCCTCGTGATCGGCATCAGGCGCCAGTTCCGGCAACAGCTCTAATAGGGCCTGCTCAACCTGGCAAAGCCGCTGCAGCCGGTCTGACGAGGAATCCTTGACGCCTTTGCGGAGCAGCACTGTGAGAGCGATGTCGTTGGACAGAATCCCCAACTCCTCCAGGCCATGGAGAATCCGGATGCACTCCTCGGCGGTATAGCCGGTCTGCAGCATCAGGTCGTCGGTGCTGATGCCCTCGTCGGGATTTGCGTTGAGGATGAGGGTGGCGATAGCCCGGTAGCGGTGGCGCTGGTCGGCAGACAGCCTGGCTTCGACCAGGCGTTGCTCAATCGCTGCCAGTGCCGGCAATTTCAGGCTGGCCGGGAAGACCCGGGTGTGATTCTGATCCCGTTGCAGGAAGCGCCGCCGCTCCAGCCAGGCCACGGCGGTCTTGACCTTGGTGTCGGCGTCGGGATTTTCCGCCTCGATGGCGGTGTCGAGGCCTTCTTCGGCAAGGATCTCACCCGCGGTGATCACGACTTCGTCCGAGCCCAGGCGTGCGGAGCGTCGGCGCAGCATCCGCAGGATCTCGGCGATGTCCTTGCGCGCCAGCCGTGAGCTGGCCGCCAGCGCGAATTGGGCCTCGACGTCCTCCTCGTCGTACAGCAGCACGCAGCGCGAGTCCTGGTGATCGCGCCCGGCCCGCCCCGCCTCCTGCAGGTAGTTTTCGAGCGAGCCCGGGATTTCGGCGTGGATGACCAGCCGGACATCCGGCTTGTCGACACCCATGCCGAAGGCGTTGGTCGCGGCGATCACACGCAACTCGCCCTTAATGAACGACTGCTGTACGTCCTTCTTCAAGCCTGGATCGAGGCCGGCGTGAAAGCAGGCGCACAGCCAACCCATGTCCTTCAGAAAGCTGGCGATCTCCTCGGTGCTCTTCCGCCGCGCGGCGAACACGATAGCGCCGCCCCCGGTGTCCTTGAGTTCGCGTTCCAGCAGCGTATGGATCAGCGGGTACTTCTCGGCCTTCTGGACCGGCAGGACCTCGAAGCGCAAATTGGCGCGCTCATGTCCGCCGGCGTAGCGCTCGAGGCCGATGCCCAGAGTGTCGCGGAAGTGCGCGTCCAGGTCCTCGACGACCTCCAGCTTCGCCGTGGCCGTGAAGCAGGCAATCGGCGCCAACGCATCGCCGTAGTGCTCCCGGATGAAGCGCGCGACGTAGAGATAGTCAGTCCGGAAGTCGTGGCCCCATTTGGACAGGCAATGGGCCTCATCGAACACCCAGGCCGCGATCTCACGGTGCTTGATCGCCTCGGTGAAACCGTGGTTGCGGAACTGTTCCGGCGAGACCAGAAGCAAGCCGATGTCGCCCAGGCGGATCTTTTCCAGCACATCCTTCCGCTCGGGCATGGACAGCAGGCCGTTCAGCGCCGCGCCGCTGAAGATGCCCTGCTTGACCAGATTGTCTACCTGGTCCTTCATCAGGGATTGCAGCGGCGAGACGATGACAGTCAGGCTCCCGTTGCGCCAGTAGCGGGACAGCGCCGGCAACTGGTAGCACAGCGACTTCCCGCCGCCGGTGGGTAGGATGGCGAGCAGATTCCGCCGCGCCAGACCGGCCTCGACGATGTCCTCCTGGAGGGATCCACCGGCCGCGTTGGCAGGTTCGGGCCGAAAAGCTGGGAAACCGAACAGGCGTTCCAGTTCCGCACGCGCGTTGTGGAAGCGCTGGCAGTAGGTGCATTCCGGCTGTCCGCAGGCCGTATCGCGGAGTTCCCGGATCAGCCGGCGAACCACCGGGTACCGCAGAAGCACCCAGGGTGGCAGGACCGAGTTGCCGCCGGCGACGCGGAGCCAGGCCAAGACGTAGGCCAATGGCAGGTGTTGTTCGGGCCGCCGCAGGTCCTCTCGCAAGAGCGCCGTGAGGCAGGTGGTGCAGACCTTGTCGTGCACCAACCCGCGGAATCGCGCGGGTACGGACTCAAGCGATGGTCGCCCCTCGCCGCGCAGGGCCGTGAACAGCGAGTCATAACCGGTTCGCGGCGCGCCGCTCAACAGAAAGTGATAGCAGGCCAGTTCGTCCGGGGCGTCGCGCTGTAGCTGCGCGAAGGCCTCGCGCTGGTCCTTGAACAACCGGAAGCTGAGCCGCGCGTCCTGCAGCGGGTCGTTCAGCGTTTCCTTGACGAGCTTATAGTCCTTGACCAAGCTGTGATACGGGTTTTGGGGGAAAGCTAACGGTGACAGCCACAGCGTGTCGATAACCGACAGGCGGTGCAGCGCCAGGTTCGGATAGTGGGCTGTGAGGACCGGCAGATCGTGGTGGGTGATGTTGTGCCCGAGTATGAAGGCCGCGCCTTCACTCAGACGGTCGAGTCCCCGGCACAGATCTGCTGCGGTGAAGGCGCCTTGAAAGGTCTGACCGACGCCGGTATCGGCGCGCCAAGCTCCTAGCTTGAAGACGGTATCGGTGCCATCGGCAGCGGATTCGATGTCGAGGCAGAGGCCATTGGGCCTGAAGCCGTCGCTGTTCAGACACTCCTCCTTGTCCGGTGCGGCTCTGTTCGAGCTGAGATGCCGAATTGGAGCCTCGGCGCACAGCACCGCGCCCAGCCCTCTCGGTATTCCCATCGGAGTTCCTTATACTTGAATGTATCCTCTATGCAAACATAGCATCAGCCATGAGCATTGCCCGCAACGTTGCCGAACGTCGCAAGAATCTCGGTTGGACCCAGCGTGAGCTGGAGAAGGTGGCGGGTCTTACGCAGGCGCAGATCAGCCGTATCGAGGCCGACAAGGCCGAGAACATCACCGTCTTGAGCTTGCGCAAGCTGGCGAAGGCTTTCGGCTGCAGTGTGGTCGATCTATTGACTGACGAGGACCGGCGCCCGGCCCGGGCCAGGCCGGAGGCGGCTACGAAGGCGGAGGGCTTGACCCTCGAAGCGCTCGCGCGCAGGGTCGGTGAGCTGGAGCAGCGGTTGGGTCGCGAGAGCTCCTGACGCCCGCCTCGAGGTTGCCGCAGACCGGCAAAAGTGTCACAAGTTGAGACAACTCTTGGTCCTTCATCGGTCACTCGATCTCAACTTTCCGCGATTTCCGGCGATTCGAAGGCGATTTGAATCTGAGTTGAGGAAAATCGCCGAGAGTAGAGCCCAGTAGCCGAAAGTCGACCCGCGATCGACTAAAGTTGATCCAGAAAAACGGGCAGGACATGTGAAGTTGGCCACCCGACACACCGGGCGATCCCACTTCACTCGGCCTTATTCGCACCGTCGTGCTCAACGGAGAGCGGTAGCGCGTCGGCCTCCAGCTGGCAGCAGTACACTTTACTGCCCCACCTGCCAGCCGAGGTTGCCTATGCACGCGCGACTGCCGCCGACCGCCGAGACCCTGGATGCGCTCGAAGATTTCCACGAACGCGCCGCCATCTTGGAGCACGATCACGGCCTGACACGCGGAGCGGCCGAACGCGAAGCGCTGTCCCGTACCCTGGGGCGATATGCGTCCGGTACAACACTGGGGGCTGCCCTGTCAGGCGACGACCGGAACGTGATCCGGTCGCGCCTGCTGGCGGAGCTGACGGAACGGGTGGCCTTGGTTCGCGCTCCTGACGACGGGGTATAGCAGCTACGCCCGCCGACAGTCCGCGCCCGTAGGGGTATAGCAGCTACGGAGTTGTGAGTGTTCCCTTCATCGAGATGAAGGTCTCGACAGACCAAGCGCTTGGCGCGAGACGGTAGGGGTATAGCAGCTACGCTTGGCTCTTCCGGTCCCCTTTGGGGGTATAGCAGCTACGCCGCAGCCGCGGTGCCGCAATTCCCCGGAAACGTATAGGCCACGTGGCTTTGCGCGATTCTCGGGCCTGCGCCGCCGATCATCCGAGAAAAAAAGTTCGTCGGTTTCGCTAGGGGTACAGCACCTACGGCATGGGGGTACTGCAGCTACGGTGTAGGGGTATAGCAGCTACGGGTGTGGCAGTGCCAATGTAGAAGGCATTGAATGGCAATGAGAAATGGGCGAACTGCAGGATTTGCGGCAACGCGCGGGAAGGCGCCAGCGTAGGAGCTATACCCGCATTGACTCCGGGGGACGCTCTCCCGACAATCAACGAAACTCTAAAAGGACTGCCGGGTGACGAAACGATCGCAACTTGAGCCGCAGGATAGCCAGCCCGCTGGCTCGCGCACGCCTCGCCAAGGTGTTGCTACCGCCACTTCATCGAAGGTCCCCGTCCAGTTGCCGCTGTGGCCGGCGCCGCAACGCGGCATCCCGAACAGCATCCTCCGCTCCGCCTTGTTCGGTATCGTCCGCCGCGGTCGGCGTCGCTACGTCGACAAGGAAACGATCGCCAGTTGGCCGGGCATCACGATCTGCTACACCGGCGTGAAGCTCGATCAGTCGGATCTCGACGTGTGGCTGTTGGCGGCGCACTTGGCCCGGAATCATTCGCTGGGTTCGGAAATCCGCTTCAGCGCCTACAGCTTCCTGAACAACATCGGCCGTTCGCAGGGCAAGCAGAACCGCGAATGGCTGAAGTCGGTGTTCACCCGCCTGACGGCCTGCGCCGTCGAGATCAATGTCGGCACCCGCACCTATGTCGGTTCACTGGTGCAGGAGTTCTTCCTTGATAAGACCTCCGGCGAGTACGTTTTGACCGTGAACCCGCGCCTGGCAACGCTATTCGAAGACGGTTATTCCCTGCTGGCCTGGCAGACGCGCAGCGCATTACGCTCTGATCTGGCCAAGTGGATCCACTGCTTCGTGCGCTCCCACGACCCGGGCTCGGTCCACCGGGTCGGTGTCGACGGGTTGCTTGGTTTGTGCGGTTCCGAAAGCAAAAACATCCGAGAATTTCGCCAGCGGCTGAGGGAGGCCATGAGCGAACTTGAAGCGATCGGCGAGGTGGATGGCTGGTGCCTCAGCAACAACGCCGTGCTGGAGTTCTCGCGGCTAGAGGCCGCATAACGGTGTGTTACGTGAGCGTGTTCACGGAACGAAATCCCGCACTTTGAAAGGGGGAAATGAAACGTGATAGATAAAGTGGCAAAACGGGATCAACTGATGGATCCCTCGCCAAGCGGCTAAAAGCCGACCGATCCAAACAAGGAAGGCCTATGTGCGCTGCAACGCACATAGGCCTGTAATCATTCCCCCACGACATTGGGATGAGATGATCGGTCTCATTATAGCGCTGTGCGCCTGAATGGAAATGGCTGCGGCCATGATCCGGACGCGCCGCGCTGGTTCGCTCCTCCGGAACGGCACGCCAAACGGCCAAAGGTCCTGACGAAGCTCAATGAGCGTGTCAGGCGCTACTACCGTGCGCCGGCGGAAACCTTGCCCGCGCTGAACGCGGCGAACGGCTCCTCGCGCCAGCAGCGCAGCGAGCGCCGTGAAGCCTGCCTCGCCCTATTGGGCGGCCTGATCCACTACCTCGACCTGGTCACCCTCCGCGTCGGCATCCCGCAGGCCGACGGCACCTTCGCCGGCCTCAAGATGGAGTTTCTGGCCGACGTCTCCGGCCTCGGCGAGCGCCGCGCCGAGCGGGCCATTGCCGATCTGGCGGCCGCGGGCCTCATCACGATTCATCCACTGGCCAAGCGTCTGGACGACTGCACCTACAAAGGCTACGCAGCCATCCGGGCGGTCTCCCGTGCGTTGTTCGAGGTCTTCGGACTCGGTAAATGGCTGCGGCACGAGCGGGACAAGGCGACTGCACGGCAGCGGAAGCAGGAGCGCAAGGCCACCGGTCGGGAAGCGGCACATGTGCGGATGCTGGCCGCTACCGTGCTGCCGACGAAGCCGGAAGGCGCTTCACCCGCGGCTGAACCGCGGGTCGGCCAGCAACAATCGGTCACCGAGCTGCTGGCTGAGCTGAAAAACAGGCTTCGAGCCCCCCCGTAGCTGCCGGTAAGCCCCCTCAACCACTCCCCGCCGCATCAGCGCCGATCTTCGGTCGCCCCCCCGTTCCCCTGACGCATATTTCGCGTCGTTAGCGCTGCAGTATGGCGCTGGATGCGACCCTCGCCCCGCCCGTAATGCCTGCCTGAAAGCACTACCTCGTCCCCGGCCCGCGCTTTCGCGAGAACCATCGAACATTAACTGTCGCTAAGCGCTGGAAGGTGCCTGCGGGATCGCTCAGGCTTGTCATTTAGGTGTCACAGACCATAGCCGATAAGTGGCTCCTCTTAAATCACTACAGATATTCAGTACATAGAAACGAAAAGGAAGCATCCCGCTCCCTTCCGCGGGCATCCTGCCCGCGATTCCAAGCGCTCAATCGCCGCGCGGCTTTGCTTTTAAAAATGCGGGGGCGGGGCCACCAGCCAATCTCACTGTGCGAATACACAGAGTCGGGGAACTAGGCTCGAAGCCAGGAGGCGGATCAAGGCACCATTGGCTATTTTTAAGCGGACAACAGTCGGTACAGCCGGCCACGGTCATGTAGAACAACTCGGAGTAGTAGCCCATGGCCACCTTGCAGAACTTCAGCCGTCTGATGGCAACCCTGATGGTCTTGTCGCCAATATCCGCGTCAGCGATCGACCTCTCGTCCGTGCGTCTGTGGGGCCCCTCGATCACCAAGACCACCGGAGCGGATTGCCCGGCCGCGTACACCGTGTTTCCCAATGTCCCGGTTGTCGAATATCGGGATACCGTCACGCTGGTCACGAGCAAGCTCATTGCCAACGTAACGGCAGACACGATTCAAGCGGAGCGAACGGCTCGGGCCCAACCCTACGTCGATGTACCTGCAGGCAACGATCCGCTTGGGGGTTTTGTGCCGGTGACGCAGGGTGCGGATCTATACCAGATCCACTACCGGTCGACCAACGTCAGCGACCAACCGACATTGGTCAGTGGCTTAGTCGCCGTACCCACGGACTCGTCAGCGGGCGGCGTCGTGGTCTACATGCACGCGACCGAAGTGTCCCAGGAGGCCGGGGCACCGAGTACGCCGTCAACCGAGGCCTGCGCCATGGTCACGGCCTTTGCCGGAAATGAACGCGTGGTAGCGATGCCGGACTACCTCGGCTATGGCATCAACAGCGACCTTCACCCGTATCCGCTGGGCGTCGAAAATGCACCCGCCGGAATCGACATGATCGCCGCCGCCCGGGAACTCGCGAGCCGGGTACAACCGCAGCATCCGGTCGGTTCGGCTCTCTATATCACGGGCTACAGTGAAGGGGGTGGGAACGCCTTGTGGTTGGCGCGGAAGCTACAGGAAACCGGGGACAACACGCTGCGCCCTACCTTGATCGCACCCATGTCCGGCAACTATGACATGACCGGGGCGACCGCCCATTCCCTGATTGTCGATCAGCCGCTGAACCTTATGACGCTGGCGGTTAAGCCGTTACTGCTGACCTTCACCGCACAGGCCGCTTGGGAGATCAAGGACCTCGCGCCCGACAGCCTGATCGTACCCGGCCTGGTGTCCTGGGACCAGGTCAGCAGTCTGCCGCTGCGGGCGGGGGGCAGATGGGAGGTGAATGTCGCCTTGGCGGCCTTGATGCTGTCAGCTTACCAAGGCGGCTATCTCAATCCGCAGATCAACCCCAGCGTGTTGATGAGCTCGCAGCTGCAAACGGCGATCGAGACCAACGACCTGACGAATCCCGCGATGGCGCTGTGGGCGGAGAACAACAATCTTCAGTGGATCCCCAAGGCCCCCGTCTACGCCACGGGCATTCTGCAAGACCAGATCGTGCCGTTTGCGGGCAGCAATTACCCGGTGCCCCGCGGTTACAGCGGTGGCGCTCCGTTCTTCGCGCAAGGCAACTCACAGAACCTGATTCACGCCATGCGCGCGCAGGGCCTCGCCAGCGACCGGGTCGCCTGGTGCGGCATCGATGGGGTTAGGGTCGACATCAATGACAAGCAAACACAGCGGATCACTCATCTCACCGGACTGATTCCGGTCTCGATCCTCGCCTCGCGATTCATCGCGCAGGGCAGCCTAGCGGGCTTACCGCAGCTGTCCGATCCGCCGTAGTTCGCTGTCAGGCAACCTTCTCATCGCGTCTGGATTGGGAAGGTTACGGAGTAGAGTAAGGTCTGCTGCGAGGCCGATGAGATGAGAGAGCACATCCCATCGAGAGCCTGTTGACGGTTCCTGTTTGTGGCCGAGAACCTGAAGGTCGATGCCGCCAGGGCATGGATGAGCCCCTGAGCTACGACTTTCAGATGGCCTTTTGTCTATCACCTATCGATCAGGACCCCAATCTCGATTTGCCCCGTGGGCAAATTTTCTTGGCTATCAGAGGGGCCGTATCACCTCTCACACCGGTGGTGATCCTTATGGGACTGACTGGGGTAACAGCGGAGTGGCGCATTGTGACGCAGCGCACAAACGGCGGGCCGTCGCTGCAATAAGCTCTAAGGGTGTGCCAGAGACGGAGAGCGATGGGGGGATCGCTCCCATTGCCGAGCTTCTACCCAGGTCCCTGGCACACACCAAGTCTAGGAAAAGAGCGGCCAGCTACTGCTTTTGGCGTAGCATGACATCGGTTGCCGATCAAAGTTGATCAGCTGTTCTGACCGTCAGCCACGAATCGCTCGCCTTTCCGTTCCCACCATTTTTGCTCAAGATAGTCGAACCCGCATTGCGGGCAAGACCCTATCCCGCGATCCTCTCTGGTGTAATCGATACCGCTGCGGCGTACCTGCGCGATCAGTCGCGCGAAAGCCTCCGCATCGAATGGCGCCCGCCAGAGTTCCAGGAGCGTTTCCGTGGCAGTTCCCTGCTCTGCGCCTCGGCGAACCGCGTCGCGTATTTGCACGGCTGCCAACCAGGTTCTCAAACTCCGAGGGCTGGCATGGGCGTAGCCGCAGGACCGGCACTGCCGCACCATGAGTCCTGGCGAGCCATACCCGCATGCGGTGGCAGCGAGATCCGCCGTCAGTTCACGTCCTCTCGCTGCGGTAGAGCAGATCGAGCTCAGGGCACTCACCAGTTCGTTCGCCAGCGGTTCCCGCTCCGGGGTGATGTCGTGGCGGTTTTCCCGGCAGATCACCAGATCCGACAAGCTTCCCATGCCGCCACACAGTGACCGGAACCAGTTGCCGTCAGCCGAAGCGATCTTCCGGCCCCAGAAGTTTTCCCCTACATCGCGTAGCACTGTAGCGAGCAGGTCGCGCGCTTCTTCGAAGCAGATAGTGTTGGGATCCGGCATTGGGATACTCCGCTGAGATCGGCCAATCATCGCCGCACCCCGGCGGCGTACAGATGCTCCGCACAGAAGGCTAGGCCTTTCAACGCCAGATCGCGGCAATCTGCCATCAGACATCGAGTGTCCGAGCAGCCACCGTGCGATCGAGTCAGCAGATCCAACACCAGTGGTTTGCTGTCGATCTGCTCCCAGCCGTGCATCTCCCGGATCTTGATCGCTAACTGCGTGCGCAGCTTGTCGTAGCCATCGATGCGCCACATTTGGCCGCACTGGCTGCGGTAGAGCTCGACCCAGTCGCCGGTTGCGATGAGGGTCAACGTCTCTCGGAAGCCCGGCGGATAGTCGTCGAGGTACAAGGCTTCCGGCAATGTCGAGCATTGGCAGGTCATAGCCGATCCATGATCGTCGCTTTCGCAAAACCGATCTCGAACACCGTCTCCGCCGCCGCGTCCAGCGTCTTGAACACCCGCACCTGACCCCGCGCCGTCTCCAAGGCAGGGTTCAGCGGGTGCTTGCCTTCGAGTAGCACGCTCCAGCCACCCTCTGCTTTCCGGATTACCGGTTCACTCAACGCACCGGCCTGGAACAACAGTCTCGCTTCTTTGAGATTCATCACACTACGGCGGAAAGTCCAACGGTACTATAACGCCGTCGCGACAAAAGTGCCTTTTTGTAACCATGCAAATTGGCTTCTGTATCCTCGGTGTAGCACTGATCCCCTGTTCCGCTTGCGCCTGGGAGAATCAGGCTGTGTTGCGCTTTATCAGCGAGACCAACCCGATCATCCAGGCGCAGGAGGTCGTCGTGCAGCACTACCGCGTGCCGGACACCTTCCAGCGCATTCTCGAGAACACCAAGCTCGTGGGCCGGCTCGGTGGGGTCGTGACGCCGATCATCGCCGCTGACGATGTGGTCGCCGCGGGTAGCTCCAAGACCGCCGGCGTGACCGCGTTCGGCGGGATCCAAGTCAGCATTCCACTGTCCTCCCTCGATGAGGAACGCACTCTCGCCAACAAGCACGTCGAGCTGACGAAGGCGATCGATCAGATCAAAGGCCAGACGCTGCAGGACATGGCTCAGCTGCGGACCTACGAGGCCGATCTCGCCGCGGCCGAGGTCCGCATGCAGTTCTACCGCGACCAGTTGCGCTGGCTTCAAAAGCGCCTGGAGGAAGGCTACAGCGAGATGGAGAAACTCTGGACCGTCGGCGGCAAGCTCAACGACGAGAAAGCCGCCGTCGAGCGAATCACGCTCCTGGCGGAGACGCAGCGTCACCGGCTGGCGCAATACGCCGGCGAGGAGTGGGAGACCCTGCTCGCCTATCTTGAAGGCAAGCGCCGCTTGCCGGGATTCTGACATGCACCGCATCACCGGCGTCGTCGGTCGCGACGAACTGATCGACACGATCCGGCGCGAGATCGGCAAGGGCAAGCATGTGCTGGTGACCGGCGCCGTCGGTATCGGCAAGTCCACAGTCCTGAATGCCGCCCTGGATGTGATTCCTGATCGCCGGACCGTGATTCGGCTGCTGGATCATCAAGCCAAAGGCCAGTTCGTCGAAATGGCGCGGCAGATGCTAGCGCTGGGGCTCCTGCCGGCGAAGGCGCTCGATCTCCCAGAAAAGTACCAGGCCATGGCCCCGGCGGAGATCCCGTGGGAGGACATCAAGCGCCAGGTCAACCGGCTCAGCATCCGCGATCTGACCCAGGCGATCATTCCGGCGCTGGCCGATTGCGACGAGAAGCCGCTGATCGCGGTTGACGACCTCACCTTCCTGACGCCGACCCAGCAGGCGTTCTGGCTGGCGGTTTTCGACCATGCGCAGATCGCCGGCTGCGCCTGCGAAAAGAAGCAGGGCCTGCGGAAGCTGTGGTGGAAGATGCGCGAGATCGCGGTAGCGCCGCTGGCGCCCGAGACTTCGAAGGCGATCGTGCAGACCTATATCACCCGCAAGGGTGTCCTGATCGAGTCGCCGGAGCTCTATGTGTCGCACGTTGTGAAGCAAGCCGGTGGCAATCCGCAGGCGATTCAGGACATGCTCGATGAGTCGGCCAAGGAACGGGTCATCGACAAGCGCAAGGTGCGCGAGATGCGCCACGAGGCCGGGGTCCGCTACCTCGACTTCACGCCGGTGATGCTGGTGGCTGGTGCCGGTATCGTCGCCATGCGCTATGTCGCGATGGGCCTCGGCGACCGCATGCTGTACGTGATGGCTGGGATCGCCGCGGCGCTGTTCCTGTCGTTCCGGCTGCTGGTGATGCGCGGGTGGGCGCGGTAAGCCAATGTTGAAGCATCGAGAGACATCCGAGCTGACTAAGCCGTGGCAGCTCTTTTCGGGCGGTGCTCTAATCATTGACGGGCTAACTGGCAGTTACATTACGAACCAGAGCGCTGACGTGACAAACGAAACGACCTTATCCCAACATAGCGGGATTACCTCGAGTAGAAACTTGGCTAGTCTGTAAGCGCTTTCCACGTCTCTCCATAGACTAAGTAATCGGAGAATAGGGGCTATATCGATGGCCCCGACTTTGGCAGGAAATTTCATGATCGGACTCCTTTCCTATCTTCAGGCCGTCATTGGCCAGCTAATACTATGGCGAATGAGATGATATGTTGTAAAGGAAAATAGACCGATGTCGAAAATGTTTTTCACTAGCTGTATCATGGCGTTTGTTTATGACGCCTTCCATGGTGCTGTCACGACCGCCAAGGATCACAGTGTTTAATCGCTTATCGATAACGTACTTGCGGCTTATTTAGCCTGGATAATGGGGTTTAGCTGGTATCTGGCTTTTTATCTGATTGTTACGGACCGATGATCACCGGCACCCACGTCGCCTTTTCCACTGCCCTCTACCTGGGCGGTGCGGCGATCCTGGAGTACCCGGCTGATCCCATCGCCTGGGGCCTCGCGGCATTTGCCTCGATCCTGCCTGACCTCGACCTGCCGACCTCACGCGTTGGCCGTCCCCTCTTCTGGCTCTCGACCCGTCTCGAAAAGCGCTTTGGTCACCGCACCATCACGCATTCGGCGTTCGCGCTGATCGTCGTTGCCGCACTCGCCTTCCCGCTCCGCTGGTTCGGCCATGTGGCCTGGTTCTGGGCCATCGTCGGTGGCTACTGGTCGCATCTTTGGATCGACATGGTGAATATCCGCGGCGTCGATCTGTTCTGGCCGTCGGCGGTGCGCGTGGTGATGCCGAGCCGGATCCACTACCGCATGGAGGTCGGCAGCAAGGCCGAGATGGTGTTCATGTCTGCGCTGATCGTCGCCTGTCTAGCGCTGTACCCGGTGAGCAAGATGGGCGTGCGCGGAGGCCTCCACCAGGTGTTTCGCGACTTTGACATGGCGGCCGAGGCGTACCGGGAACAGGCGGGCACCCGCTGGTTCACGCTGGACCTGGCAGCGATCGACAATCTGACGCTGGAGCATATCCACTGCCGCTGTCCGGTGCTGGGGGCCTGGCAGAGCGGCCTGATCGTCGAATACCACGGGCAGTCCCGGGCGGTCGGCAAGAGCGAGCGGCATCACAACCTTTACCCGACAGAGGCCGTGCTCGTCGCCGGCGAGCCGCTGGTCGTTCAGACGCAGCGCGTCGACATGCGGGGCCGGTCGCTCGCTTGGCTGATGGAACGGCTGCAGGGCTTGCCGGATGTCTACCTGCTGGGCGAACTGTGGATCGATGCCGACAAGGTCCCGGCGGTGACCGAGATCGATCTGTATCGGCCGGTGTGGTGGTCAGGTGACCGGGTGCGGCTGCATTACGCGCGAGCTGAGGATCTGCGCGAGTACCGGCGGCTGGTAGCGATCCGCGGGGAGGTCATGGTGCAGGGCTGGGGCGAAGTGCGGTTGCCGGAGCTAGGGCGGAGAGCTGGGACGAAGGCGGATGAAGGGTTGCCGCGGGGATTGGAGAGGTTGTTTTGAATGAACCCAAACGCCTTAAAAATTCACTCCGACAAGCCGGATTTCAGGCTCGCGCTTTGTGTTGACATTGTGCGCACGTCTGGGCTATATAGAAGAAGGAAACTTTTCATGGAGGTCAGCCCGATGCTGCCGACAGAGACAAACGAGACCAGCGGTCAGACCCGCGACATCAACATCAACATCCGGGCCAAGCGCAGGCAACGCGACTTGATTGATCAGGCAGCCGAACTGCTGGGGAAATCGCGGTCAGACTTCATGCTCGAAACTGCGTGCCGCGAGGCCGAAGACGTGCTGCTGGATCAGCGCGTCTTTACCCTGGATGCCGAGACGTTCCAGAAATTCCAGGCGCTGCTGGACGCGCCCCCAAGCGAGAATCCCAAGCTGCGCAAATTGATGGCGACTAAAGCCCCGTGGGAGCCGTGATTTGTCAGATGCTCCAATAATAAGTGCGCCCACCCCGCTGACCGCCTCCCATCATGTAGCGGACTTCGACTGTGGCGAAGCGACCCTTGACCATTGGTTGAAGCATCGGGCTTTGCGTAATGAAGGGCGCGGAGCTTCGCGCACCTACGTTGTTTGCGCCGATGACCAAGTGGTTGCCTATTACTGTCTGGCGACTGGCTCTATTGCCAGCGAACTTGCGCCCGGCCGTGTCCGCCGCAATATGCCTGACCCGATACCGATAATGGTGCTGGGCCGCTTGGCAGTTGACCTAGCCTGGCAGCGTCACGGCTTCGGCAAAGCCCTGTTGCGCGATGCGATTTTGCGCACCCTGCAGGTTTCGGAAATGGTTGGGGTGAAGGCGCTCGTGGTTCACGCCCTATCTGATGCTGCCGTGCGCTTCTATGAAAGCCACGGGTTTCATCCCTCGCCCACAAGTGAGAGAACACTGTTCCTGCCGATCTCGGAGGTTGCCAATGACACGGAATGAACGCCAGGTCATGGGATTGGACGACTTCACAGAAATCGATCTGCAGGCCATCAAGCAGGCCAAGCCGCCTCGGGAAGCAGCCGCATTTGACAGAGAAATGAACGCCACCGCAGTGATTGAGCCACAACGGCCGGACAATACCCATTCAGGCTGACGGCACCTCCCTCTCCCGAGCGCAGGCCGTAGCATATGGGCTACATGGTGACATTGGAGGCAGAGGGTTTGTTGTCCGCACGCGCATCTATCAACACAACGTCCCGTCGGCCCGACAGGCCAAGTTCCCGTAAAATGCCGTGAACGCGCATCAACTCTGATTCCGTGAAGTAAAGGATCGCCTTTATGGACTTTGCGGTGTCATTAGCCGCCTCATAGACCCCGACTTGGTGTTTCAGATTTTGTTTCAACTTGGAATTTGAGGCGAGCTTAAATTCGACAAGCGTTTTGTCACCATTGCCTTTTGACACCTTGAAATCCACAGGGCCGCGCCCGTTATTGACTTCTCGATTCACATCGAATGATGTTGCATACCATGTAAGGCGATACATAATTTGCAAGTCGGCTTCATGCTGTAGGGGCTTACCTTTGAGATAAAACAGCCTATACCCGTCCTTGTTCTCAACTACATCTTTAAGGAAATTTACTCGCCGAAGCGACTCATCAAAACTGTCTCCCAGTTCATAGAATTCGGTTCCCGTCAAATGTCCGCCGACCAGCGCCTTAATCTGCTCGACAAACTGAATCTCTGTCTCTCTTACTTTTAAGCCGCTGACTTTGTGTGCTTCCTCGCCATTGTCCTCTTTCCGCTTTATGTAGTAGTCGAGGAGTTGAGGGTAGTGTGATACCGTGGCTGCTGCAGCCTCGCGGATTTCCTTTTCGCCAGCATCTTCTGAAAGACGACGGAAGAAGTATTCATCCACAAGCCCCCGCAACTGATCATCTGGCACTGCATTGCAGACCTCTCTGAATTGGCTCAGAAGATCGCCACGGTTAATCCAGGCTTCGTCCTTTGTCAGGATGTCTTTAGGTGTCAGAATTACAAAATTCCCCGCAAAACATGGCAGCTCATACTGCCCGCGTTTCCATCGTCTTGTGGCGTAGTCGAAGCTGACTTTATCAACCGAGAAAACGCGACGTAGCGAGGGTTCTATATGGTTGCGCGCAAACGTCTGGGTGTATTCTAGCAAATGGCTCTTTATCAGATTTGTTGTGAAATCGCTTAGATGGTCTCGCCCAACACCATCACCAAGCAAGCACAGTTTTTCCAGGTGACTGCCACGGGTGACGGTCTCAGCGCCAAAATCCTTGAATACATGATGCAGATTTCTATGTAGGGTTGCGGCAAAATCTTTGCCAAGCCCACTGCCTTTATTGCCAGTTCGACTGAACCCTAGCCAGTTTTGGCTGACTTCAGGGAATCTAAACCAATGATCAATAAGACCCCTGTCTATCCCGGAATTTAATGACACATCCCTGAGAAACTTTACATATCTGATAATATCGTCATGGAGTGTGTTATATTCCGGCTTGTCGCTATCAAATAATAGGAATGGGTCGATAAATAACGGCAGGTCGTTGATAAGGGAAACATTGAATGCCCCGTAATCTTCGAGGACCTGAGGCTCAATACCGAAGAAGTCGGTGAAGTAGATGTGTGCCTCAGGTAGCGTCTCACCTGCTCCGCTCTTTCTAGTCATACAGCAGTCCTTTCAGACAAAGGCCGTGCGAAGAAATTAGCTAGCAATGCGTCGAATGTGGCTTCGGCTTTGGCTGCCGCAGCGGATTGCTGCGATGAGATTGCCCGCATTGACTGGAACTGTTCCAAAAAGGCAGCTTGGGCCTTCAGTGGTGGCAAGATCACGGGTAGCCCGCGCAGCTGTGTCATGTTGATGCTGGCTAGGTTAGTCGTCCGCTTCGCGCTCCGGAGGAAATATTCTCTAGCCTTGTTTGATTGTAGGTAGCTTACAAAGAACTCGGGAATGCCTTTGTTCCTATCCAATCTGACCCTAAAAATATGGTTTTGATGGATGCAGTCTGTAACCTCATGCTCCCATAAAGCACCCCGGCCAAGTTTGTCAAAGTCTCCGCCTTCTGTGAGGAGGACATCACCATGTTGAAGCCTTAGCGCCTGCACGTCTGATGGAAGAACCTCAATCTCTTTCAGCTCTGCGAGGTCAAGATAGCCTGCCTGAACATTTGCGACCCGCAGATATGGCACTAACACAGTTATTTTGCCGTTGAATTTACGTCCTTTAGTCACACCAGAGACAACTTCTGCAATATTGCCTAATGGTGCCGATTCCCACCCCTTCGGATTTGTCGCCGGATCGCCGAACATGTCGAGGAACAAGGCTGGGATGATTTCGGCAGCCTTCTTCTGTGCCTCGCGCCGCAGCCGGACGATCCCCTCGGCGCGGGAGAGAATGTCAATGATGCGGTGCTGTTCGGCCAGCGATGGCAGCGGAATTTGAAGACTGAGGATGAAATCCATGTCCGCTCGCGGCATCCGCGACCCGGCAGTTTTTGCGGTTACCTGCGAAATCACACGCGACGACCGCAGGAAATACGCGAGATATGCCCGTTCCAGCCCTGCTTTAGGCAGCAACGGAATGATTTCCGTCGAGCATTTTCCCTCAAAAGCAGGTAGGGCAACCTTGTTGAGGTAAGGTCGAAGTTTCCCGTAAAGTACATGCCGGGGGCTGAATTGGAAGCTGTTCGCCAGCGGTACTTCCGGGGTCTTTGAAAGCTCACCGTTCAGAAATTGCCCCGTGTTGGCCTCGATAGTTTCAAGGCCGATGTAGCGCAGATGGCTGCCTTCGCCCGGTTTGACCGTTTTTCGGTCCTGGACGCACACGTCCTGCAGTCTGACATGCCGGACTGCCGTCATGCGGATTCCCCGAGGGCCGCCCGTAACGCCTCGACCTCTTCCATGATTTCCGCCTCGATGGCGGCCAGCTCGTCCAGCAGCGCGCGTGGGTCGCGGTGTTCGACGGCGGCCTGACTCATGGGGCGGTAGCGACCCGCTGAGAGGTTGAAGTCATTGCTGCGCACGGCGAGGGCATCGGCGAACCACCACTTTTGCGTCCATTCTCTCTGTGCGTCACGGGCTTGCCAGTCCAGCCAGCGTTCATCCTTGGTGCGGTAAGCGGCGACCAACTTCGGCAGGTCGTCCTGATCTATGGGCGTGTCATGGTTGGCGTCCAGCTTGTAACCGTCGTTATCCGCATGAAGGAACAGCACACGTTCCGTGGAGCCGCCTTTCCGGAACAGCAGGACAGACGTCTTCACGCCGGAATAGGGCTGGAACACCCCGCCCGGCAGGGACAGGATGGCCTCGACGCGATTGTTCTCGATCAGTTGGCGGCGCAGCTCCTTATGCGCCGAGGTGGAGCCGAACAGCACCCCTTCCGGCACGATGACGCCGCAGCGCCCCCCGGGACGAAGACTGTCCATCATGTATTTGAGAAAGAGGAGTTCGGTTGCCGTGGAGGTGCCGACCTTCACGTCTTCGACGATGCGGTCTTTGTCCACCCGGCCCGAAAACGGCGGATTGGCAAGAACGACATGGTAGCCGTCCGCCGGGAGCGAGTATTCCGCTCGCTTGTCGGCATCCAGCGTGGTGGTCAGCACGTTGCGCAGCAGGATGCGGACATTCGGCAACCCGCGCAGAGTCAGGTTCATGGTGGCAAGGCGGACCATCTTCGGGTCAACGTCATTGCCAAAGAAGGTGGCCGTCTGCAGGGCAGACACCTGCGCAGCCGATAGTTTGTCCCCTATTCCGCGCCGCTGCGTCTTCCCGTCTAGTTCGACTTCCTGAATGGCCGTCGGCGAGGAATTCGTCAGGCGGATATGGTTATAAGCCGCCACATGAAACCCCGCCGTGCCGGCCGCGGGGTCATAGATAGTTTCCCCGATCTGGGGGTCTATGATTTCAACGATGGTGCGGATGATATGGCGCGGGGTGCGGAACTGGCCCAACTCACCAGCCTGTTTGATCTGCTTCAGGACATGCTCGAACAGGTCGCCCTTGGTGTCGGCATCGGACTGGTCGAGCCTGAGGCCGTCCACCAGGTTGATGACCTGCGTTAACACCGTCGGCTCGTCTATGGTGAGACGCGCCCCACTCATAAAGTTGTGGGCTGTCTTCTCGCCCAGCTCGCCGAAAAAGGCGAACACCTCATCTCTGAGGAAGCGGACAAGGCTCTCGCCGCTCAGTCCTTTTGCCCACACCGACCAGCGGAAGTGCTCACGCGGTATGGTGGTCTGGCCTTTGGCAGGGGCATTAAGAGGGTTTTTCAGGGTCCAGTCGCCCGCGAACATGCTTTCATAGGGCTGCTTCAGCACCTTGGCCTTGAGGAGGTTTTCGGCGTCTATTCCCTCGATCAGATAGAAGAAGAACAGGAAGGAGAGCTGTTCGGCATTGGTCACGGGATCGGGATAGCCGCCGCCGTAAAGGTAATCCCGTATCTGGTCAATAGACCGGCGCATGTCCGGGGTCAGAGGCATGAAAAGTTCCCTGCGTTAATGAAGAGGAGGCCGGTCGCTGGCCTGCTGCGCTTGTGCTGGCTTGGCGTGTTTGAATACAGCCTCATTGAGGCCGATGAGCAAGGCGTAAAGGCGGTCTTCTCCGCCGAAGACGCGCATCGCCTCGGGATAGCCCCCCATCAGCGTGAAAGGATGGAAGGCAAAGTGCCCGGCGGTGAATTCGTCCAAAGTGTCAGCATTGGCGCGGATCTGGTTGCCGATGACTCGCAGCCAGCTTTCTTCGGTCGGACTGAGGTCGGTGCGGGTCAGCAGCCACGCCTCGAATTTCGCGCCAAGTTCGGCAGCCTTCTGTTCCGAGACTTTCGGGAATACCATGTTCCCGTTCTCATCCATGGTGAGCCATTCCCGCGTGGTCGGGTCTATGTGATCATCAATGTCCAGAGCCAGCAGACGGCGTGGTTCGTATTTCTTTTTCTTCGGGACTCCCATGACGAGGCCGCCTTCGGCCACCTCGTCATCGTCGCCGTGGTAATCGCACACGCCCATGAAATCAAACATGGTGAAGGCGGGCTTGCCTGGGATCTTGCGGGTGCCGCGCCCGCGCATCTGTTGGTAGAGGATGCTGGAGCGAGTAAATCGGGTGAACACCAGACTGACCACTTCCGGGCAGTCAAAGCCGGTGTCGAGCATGTTGACCGAGACAAGGATTTTCGGGAACGCCTCCTTCTTGAAGCGCCGGATTTTGCTCATGCCGTCCAGCGTGTCGTCGCTCCCCATGCCCGAGACGACATAATCGGCATAGCGCACGTCCGGCGATGGTTTGCGGTCGGCAAAGGCTTGGTCGAACATGCCCGCCAAGGTCTCAGCGTGGCGCTTGTTGACGGCAAAGACAATGGTTTTGCCGATGAGCGGCTTGCGCAGCGTGCCCTTGCCGTCCCGGTAGCCATTGTCCAGAACCTGCCGGAACTCCCGGACAATGGCGCGGTTGCGCTCCGGAATGGTGAAACGCCGTTCCAGAGCTGACGGGTCTATGGTGATGCTTTGGCTGTCTCCGAACAGCTGCTCGAATTCTGCCTTGGTCTCAGCATCCATGGCCGACCAGTCCAGCTCATCGCGCTTGACCTCGAACCCGCCCTCGGCCGCCGTCTTGACCGTCAGCGCCCGGTAAATGTGATACGGGGCGAGATAGCCGTCCCGGATGGCATCCTTGAGCTTGTAACTGAAGGTGGGCCTGTCCACCTCGAAAAACCGCATCGTGTCGCGCACGAAGAGCTTATCTTCCTCGTCGTCAAAGTCCTCGCCCGCCGTGCAGGGCGTGGCGGTCAGGCCGACCTGCACACCGTCGAAGTGTTTGAGCACCCCGCTCCACTTGCCGTAAATGCTGCGGTGACACTCGTCGCTGATGATCAGGTCGAAATACCCAGACGAATACTCGCCGTAGATATTGATCATGCTCTGCAGCGTGGTGATGGTGATCTGTTTTTCATCCTGGAAGCGTCGCCCGGCCCGCAACACATAGCAGGGATAATCCGGCAGATGCTCGGCGAAGGCGTCTTCCGTCTGTTTGGCGAGTGGTATCCGGTCGACGAGGAACAGCACGCGGGTCGCGGCATTGGCCTGAAACAGCCGCTTGATGAAGGCCGCCGCGGTGCGGGTCTTGCCCGTGCCAGTTGCCATCTCGACCAAGAGCTTGCGGCGGCCGAGGCCGAGTTCCCGGCATATGGTGTCGATGCAAAGCTTCTGATAGTCCCGCCCGGCGATGCGGGCGTCGATCGGCACTGCCATCAGCTCTTGCCGTACTTGTCGAGTCGCGAAGCGGCGTTCGAGGTCACTCTGCTTGAAGAAGGTCTTGACCGGCCGCGGATAGGCCTCGCGTTCCCATTCCCAGAACAGGATTTCCTTGCCGTTGGCGAGGAAGATATAGGGCACGTTCAGCTGCCTGGCGTAGCTCTTGGCTTGCTCGGCCGCATCACCGGGGCTCATGGAGTAGCGCTTGGCTTCAATCACGGCCATGGAGCGCCCGTGGCGGTCGCACAGCACATAATCGGCTCGCGATCCGTCCGGCAGAACGTATTCATAGCGCACACTGTTTTGGTCCTGTACGACCCAACCCTGATCCTTGAGCTGGGCGTCAATCACGACCCGCGAGGAGGCCTCATTACCCCTTGTCATACACTCCTATATCCCTGTTCTATCAGATGAACGCCTGCCAACGCCTATCTTATAGCTGAATTCCGAGTGGTTTGGTCCGGATTTTTGCACAGCGCGCCTTCCCCCTCTGCTCCGCTTCCGCCGACTGGCTGGAAGGCACGGTCGTGCCGGTTGCGGACGGTGACATCCTGACGGTTCTGGCTGCCATCCCGACTCAGCACCGGATCCGGTTCGGCGGCATCGATGCGCCCGAGAAGCGGCAGGCCTTCGGGAATGTCTCCCGCCAGCAACTGGCCGACGCCGTGTTCCAGAGCCGCGTGCGAGTGGAATAACACAAGGCAGACCGCTACGGGCGGCTGATTGGCAAAGCGCTGCTGCGAGCACCGGATCTGAACCTTGCCCAGATCACGGCCGGCCTCGCCTGTTACTACAAGCAATACGACCGGGAACAATCACCCGACCTCCCGACGATCAGCGAACCTATGCGGCGGCCGAGGCGCGGGTCGCCGGGCGTGGCCTATGGCGGGACTCGGCACCAGAGCCGCCGTGGGGGTGGCGGCACCGGTAGCGGATTTGTCAGGTCATGCCCCGGTATTCCTTATGACCTCGGCGATTTCGACGGCGATCTCCTCCATCGTGTGAGTCGCCGTGCTGCGCGCCAGCTTGTCAGCCAGCGACGGGCTGTAGGCGATGACTTCCTTCTTGGTGATGTTATGCCAGATTGGCAACAACACCTGCTCACCGGTCACTGCCCGTGTCACCAGGCCATCGAGTTCGTAGTTGGCCCAGCCCTTCCTGAGGAAGGTCTGCGAGAGCACGATAACGCCAAACCGGCTGCTGGCCAGGCCTTTATCGATCTTCCGGCGAAGGCTATCACCGATTTTCAGTTCGAACTCGTCATACCAGACGCTCAGGCCATTGGCCTGCAGGGCCTGCGCCAGCGGCCGGACGACCTCGTCCTTGTCTTCGGAAGCGTGCGAAACGAATACGTCGAACTGACGTTCATCCTCATCGGCGATGGTGAATTCCGGTAGCTCAGACCGTCCCTGGACCAGTGAAGGCACACTCGAAAGTGCTGGCTCATTCAGAGCGGGCAAGGGTCCGGGCAATATCCGGATCGCTGAGCGGACAGAACCCCGGTAGCCTCCCAGATCAATGGCCACATGCCAATAGCCTGTTCTGGGAATCGCCAGCTTTACCGGCGATCGGGTCGCATGGCCTCCATAGAAACGATGCCGCTGCCCGCTTCGGTAGCTTTGAAAGTTCGAGCTATCCATCAGCCTGACATTCGCGGCACTACCCTGCAGGCTGACCTCGACGATTTGCCCAGCCTGCTTGTGCCCCAAGTCGTAATGCTGGAACTGCATGGTCTAACCCTTCCGCTTGCCATTACCCCGACCGGTATCCCCTTTGCCAGGGTTGGGAATGGACTCCTTCTGTGTGGTTGCAGGGTGTTTGTCTGCGTATCTCTTGGTTACGAACTGACCGCTTTTTGAGTCTCTATGACCAGGATGAGTCTGCTTGCTTACCATGATAAAAACTCCATATATAGATCGACATAGAAAACTTAGCACAACATATAGTGCTTGTCGAATCTATGGCTAGTGTCCTATAGGTTAAGGCGGTGACTCCCCGAGTGCCCCCGCACAAGGGTCGGGGGGGCTTTGCCGGAAGCTGCCGCGATGTCTCCACGCCAAGCCAATAGCAGTATGCGCGCCTTCCGGTTGTTGGTGTATTTTCTGCAGAAGTACGCGGGATCTTTGCAGATTTATCTGCACATACGAAAAAGCCACCGCTGCTGACGGTGGCTTTCAGACATTAGCTCTGCTTATGTCTTACTTGCTGCTATCTGTTTCCTTGCCGCCTGAGCCAGATCCGTTGGGGCTGCTCTTAGGCTCAGAAGAGCCAAATACGATCCTCATGGCGTCGAAGCTCCCACCAATTATGGTAGCTGGCAGTTCGACAACGGCTCCAATAGCTTTTACTACGGCAGGTTTGCCAGACGAGCTGTTATTGCTAGACATTTTTGTGTCTGTAGTTGCGCATGGAACACATGCTTGAAATACAAGACAAGATCCAATCTCGAAAGTTCCCAACTAGGACACGTACTCCCAGAAACAGCTCGCCGCAGTCCGACTCAAGCCCATAGCCTTTCTCGGCCATCCCAAGCTGCCGTTCACCCAACCGGTGTCCAACCCTGCTGTCGGTCCTAACCGCGAGTGTCCAGGGCGAGCTCAATACCTTCGCCGCACACGCGGCAATCGCGCTGAAGTTGGCCTTCGTCATCACTTCCAGCCTAAGCCTGTTAACCGACGAGATCTTGGAGTTCTGCCTTGCGCATGACATCGTGCTCTCGACTCGCTTGATGGCCCCGAGGCTTTGCATAACGGGCTAGGCTGGAACAGTTAGCAGCTTGCCGTGGCGGGCATCCGCAAAGCGCAAGCTGTCCTCGATAGGGACCGCGTATCTGCCCTTATGACCACCACCGAAGCAAGCCCCTCCTTCAAATCCCCTCCACCAACTTACTCAACCGCTCTTGCCCAGCATGCGTGTAGATCTGGGTCGTTGCGATGCTCTCATGGCCCAACAGCGCCTGGATGTCGACGAGCTGCGCGTTGTTCTCCAAGAGCCGCGTCGCATAGGTGTGCCGCAGCTTGTGCGGGGTGATCTTCTTGGCGAGGCCGGCCTTGACTACCATCTTCTTCAGATAGGCCCGCGCCGCGTGGGCGGTCATCGGCAGCTCAGGTTTCTTCCCCGTCCGCTTCGCAAACACGAACTCGGCTGAGGCTTTTGTCGCGATCGTCAGCGCCAGGACCCGGCCGAAGGGTTCCGGCAGCGGCACCAGGCGTTCCTTGTTGCCCTTGCCTATCACGCGCACGGCCTTGGCCACGCCATCGACCACGCGGACATCGCCGACCCGGAGGTTCAGAGCCTCGCTGATGCGAAAGCCCGACTTCTGGATCAGCTCGAACAGGAGCTCGTAGCGCTGGCGGACCTGCAGCAGCGAATCGCGGCTGCGGCCGAAGATGTTGTCCGGCACGTCGTCGTAGTTGCGGATCGCGCGCTGCAGATCGTTCTGCTCTTCCTTCTCCAGCCAAACCGGCATCCGCCGCGGCCGCTTGGGCTTCTCTATTAAATAGATCGGATCGGTCTCGACCAAGTCCTGCCGCTTCGCCCACTTATAAAAGGAGGAGAGCGCGGAAATTTTCCGGGCGATCGTGTGGGCCCCTACTCCTTCGCGCGAGAGCCAGGCGACGTAGCGCTCAACGTCGGTCGGCTTTGCATGGCGCCAGTCGACCTGGGCGTCGGTCATCCAGATGCGCCAGCGGTTGAGATCCGAGTTGTAGGCGTAGCAGGTCTTCTCGCTGTGACCCTTCGTGTAGCGGAGGTAGGCGAGGAATTCTTTTCGGGCGCCGGCGAACTCGGTCCGCGGCTCGGTCGAAATTTCGGTGGGGTTGGCTGCGTTCATCTCGTCTCCACCGGGCTCATTGAAACCTGTTGAAGTTTTCCGGGGCTTCCGGGCTGGCACCTAGTTTACTTAAATTACTATTTCCGTCTATGAGACTTGAAGCGTTAAAACGTGAACTATGTGCGCTGCCGCAGAAAAAGGCCTATTGAGGGGTAAAGGAACACACCAGAACACTCGGAAATAACACTAAAAAGCCTGAAGCGAATGTTTACGTAAATATACTGTGAGAACCAACCGATTTCACCCGCCCCTACCCTCGATCCAGCCACAAGCGGTATCGGATCGGTACCAAATGCAGGCGCAGCGAATGTGACGCCCAGGTCGCTCCACTACACTCCAGGCAACGACCCTTCACACGGAGAGCACCATGGTTCGGCGTCGAAAAGGAAATCTGTTCGAGGAACTGATCCAGCTTCCTTGGTGGATGAGCGTCATCGTCGCAGCAATCGTTTATGCCGCGCTGAAGTACGGGCTGGCTGCCGTCGGCGGGAACACTCCGCTAGCCATAGGTCTCGCACCGAACGCGCCGTGGATCGCCCTCCTCTTCCTACTCATGGCACCGGTCTCCTTTCTCCGCAGCTTCGAGCGGCGGAAGCTGCTCGATCGCCAATCCGGGATCGAGTCGATTCGAGCGATGTCTTGGAAGGAGTTCGAGTTGCTATGCGGCGAGGCCTTCCGACGGAAGGGTTACCAGATAGAGGAGACCGGTCTCGGCGGTGCCGACGGGGGTGTCGATCTGGTTCTACGCAATCGGAACGAAAGAGTGCTCGTCCAGTGCAAGCGCTGGAAGACGTTCAAGGTCGGTGTGCGGGAGGTTCGCGAACTCTTCGGCATCTTGGCAGCCGATCCCGCCGATCGCGCGATCTTCATTACCTCCGGCGCGTACACCGCCGAGGCCCGGGCCTTCGCCAGGGGCAAGCCGCTGCAGCTGATCGATGGTCACGCGCTGCTGGATCTGGTCCGCGAGGTTCAGGCGCATCCGGTCACCACCAAGTCGGCGCGGATCCAGGACGAGGTTCGCCCCTTTGCTGTCGAGCCGGTCTCGCCGGCTTGCCCGCGGTGTGGTTCCCCGATGATTCTCCGCACCGCCAGGCGTGGCGATCATGCCGGTGAATCCTTCTGGGGCTGCTCCACCTACCCGAAGTGCCGGGGTGTGATCCAGTCCAAATAGCGAGCAATCCATCCCAGATTGGAACTCGCCCCCTTGGGGCCAAGGTGTCCGGAATGGCGCGACACCTAGACTTCGGTCGATACGATTCGGCTTCCTGGAATCACCATGTCGACTGTCATCGCCGCGCCGATGCGCCGGCCAATAACCTGGGTCACGGTCTTCATCGTCTTGGGACTGGCACTGCTGCTGCCTTTTGCTATGAGTCGTGATCGGGTCGATCAAGTCATGCTCAAGGTCCAGCTCGCACAGAATGCCGATGACTACCATCGGGCTCTTTTGATGGCCCAGTCGATTGCTCGAAAAGAGCATCGGACGATCGGTGTGAACGTCACCCCGATTGGGTGGACCATTTTCGATGACCAAGTCGCTCCCCCCGGCCAGCAGGATCGGAGCGACGAAACGATACAGTCGTCTAGCTGGAGTGCCGGTGTGAAGCTCGGAACCAGTATCCCAGATGGTCGCTTCTACTTCGATCCGAACGGGACTTGCCAGATCTCGTCCACGGTCGTGTGCGGACCCGAGACGTCTACCGACCCCGAGGCTGCTGTCCCGGTGATCACGATCACGTCGGATACACGCCGAATTTGCACGATTTATTTTGATGCGCAGGGCCTCCCGGCGAGTGCCTGCGACGATTTCTGAGGCCGCAATCGTGAGAAACGGGTTCACTTTGATCGAACTGATGGTGACCGTTTCGATTGCTGCCATCTTACTGACAGCCGCTGTGCCGTCCTACACCACGATGATTGCCAGGAACCGGCTTGCTTCGGAAACCAACGAATTCATCGGGATGATGGCCCTTGCACGGAGCGAAGCAGCAAAGCGTGGAACACGAGTCACGGTGTGCGCCAGTTCCGACCAGAGCACGTGTGGGAGCGATTGGGCTGCCGGGGCCATAGCGTTCGCAGACCAGAACGGTGACTGTGCGATTACCTCCGGCGTCGATGAAAAGCTCCGTGTCATGGAGGGGCTGCGAGGCAATGCTACCCTCAGCGGGGTTGCGGATGATGGCTCCGCCGTGACTTGTCTCGGTTACCTAGGAGTTGGAACTACCACAATCGGGAAGGACGCCGATTTCACGATGTGCTCTCCGCTGATTCACGAGGCGCGGGTGATGGAACTCAAGATAACCGGCCGTCTGAGCAAGACCAACGCGACCTGCGGCGAGTAAGTCCCTATCCGGACCAAAGCGCCAAGGTGTGATCCAGCGCACGCCGGCCTGCCGCGATCCCGGCTAGACTGCCCCGAACGACTTCTCCTGGCCGGGAAAATGCCCCATGCGCAGATTACTGTTTATTTGCACAGTAATCGCCGCCAGCTTGCTGGTGGCGGCCTCTGCGCGTTCCCGCATGACCTCCGTCGCCGACGATCCCGACAACTACTGCCATGATCCAGCCATCGCCGAAGACTGGCGGCGGATGCTCTCCGAAACACCTAACGATCCCATCGTGATCAAACTCTACGGCTTGCGCGAAGGCCTCTGCAGCTTGGTCTCTGACGGTCGCGTGAGCCTGGAACAGGCGCCCGAGATTTGGGAGCGCGAATGCGCTGAATCCGTCGTACAGCGTTTCGGCGAGGACGCCCGGCGCCAGGGAGGGCGCCACCTCTGACGCCGTTATCCCCAACTTCTGTGGATAAACGTGTGGAACGGCCGTTGGCGCGAAGGCTTAGTCCTTGTTCTCTGTGGCCTTCACGCACCTGACCAAATTCGCGCCAATCGGGTGACGGATCCATATAGAAACAGCAACTTACCTAGCACCGTGCTCGACGCGGTGGATCGCTTGCTGGCCATCCTTCCGGAGGAAACCAAGACGGAGCTGGCCGAGCAGCCACGTGAGGATATGTTCTTCTGCCTTTCCCTGATGAGCGAGTATCTCCAGCCGATCTGCGGGGTGTGGGCCGGGAACGATGCCCTGCTCGAAGACTGCCGGGCGTGGGCGGATACGGCTGTCCTAGACTCTGAGTGGGAACCGGCCGCACTGTACGAGAGCCCCCATCCAGATGAAGCCTCATGCACGATACTCGAAACCCTATGGGATGCGCTCCACGAGTGGCCGGCGCCCGAGGCGATCGAATCGCTGGGTCAGTACGGCGCTGTTGATCATCGCCGTGATGGCCGTGCGCGTCTACGAGCGTTCTCTTGATCCCGGATTGATCCGCTCGGGCGAGTCAGACCCAGTCGAACGGCTGTTACTCGTCCCCGGTAGCTCAGAGCCCGAGTCGATGCAGTTCCGATGCGACGGCCGGACCTATTGCTCGGAGATGACCTCCTGCGCTGAGGCAACCTTCTTTATTCAGAACTGCCCTGGCGTCAAAATGGACGGCGACCGGGACGGAGTCCCGTGTGAGAGCCAGTGGTGTAACTGAGCGCTACTCGGGTGTAGGCCTTACCTCTGTCCTGCGTGCGGCTAGATGCCCTGTCTCTTCGCCATTTCGTCAACAGCGTACGGGGGAACGTTATGACTGAGTGCAGTCGATTGATTGACAATCCAAAAGGCAGTGATGTGCATCAGTCAGCATCGCTTGACCTACTCCGCAACCTGATCCCGCCGCAATATTCGAAGACGGATGCCTACAACATGGGCTATGACTGCGGTGTGAACGGGCCAACCGATGAAAACTGTCACTTCGCGATCTTCTGCAGTCTGGAGCACGTCAGGGCTTGGGAAACCGGCAAGCAGGATGCTGAACAGGTGGGGCCTAAACGAACGCATCGCCCGAAATGATCCGCCGCCCGCTCTTTATAAGGCGCGTTCACTGCTGTAGTGGGTTGAGGAATCTGGACCAGCTTACCTTCTGATGTTTCGGAGCCTGTGCCAGTACAGTAGTATTCACTATGAATACATCTGAATACCGGTGACCCATGAAAGCGACAACAGTCCGCTTGGCTGATGAAACCTTGGATCGTGTCGATCAATTGGCCGATGCGATGCATCGGTCGCGCACCTGGGTGATCAAGGAGGCGGTCGACCGTTACCTCGATCACGAGGAGTGGTTCGTGCAACAGGTGACTTCAGCGATCAAGTCGGTCGACGCCGGACATATCGCCACGGCTGACGAAGTCGCGGAGCGCTTCAAGCGTTGGGGCGTGGATGCGGGTTGAATGGTCCCCCGAGGCGCTGAACGATCTCGACCGAGCCGTTGAGTACATTGCCCAGGACAAACCTGGCGCTGCGCACGACGTCGCACGGCGCATCTGGGAGGCCAGCCGGCAGTTGGCTGATCATCCGGGAATCGGACGCCCGGGCCGTGTGCCAGGCACACGCGAACTGGTGATTACCGGCCTGCCCTACTTGGCGCCATACGTGATCCGGGAGGACCGGATCGTCATCCTGCGTATCCTGCACGGTGCGATGAAGTGGCCGCCCTCATGATGGAACCCGATGAGCTGGACTACCCGCGAACCGTTCGTGAGGCAGTCGCCGTGTTGGTAGAACGCCTCGATGATCAGCAGAAGGCCGAGGTTGCCGCGCTGGCCAAGGACGATCTGATCGAACTCCATTTCGGCCTTGGGCAATATGTCCGGAATGCCTTCGGGCTGTGGGGTGCGAACCCGGAGCTCCTGGACGACTGCGCGAGGGAACGCGCCTTGCGGCGTGGCGATGCTGATTCCCCGGCTCTCATGATCAATCCCGATGACGCTGCTATGTTTCTATTGGAAACACTTTGGCACCGATTGCACTGCTGATTTACTGTTGAGTCTCAGGGTGTAAGCGCCGCGGCTGTGTTGGGCCAAAGACGGGGCAGCCTGTCAGCCCCTCGTCTTTTCTGCCGTGGTCCTCATGAGGTCTTCGGTCATGAAAATGAAGCATCAGATCCACTCTTCCGTTGTTGCCGTCCTGTTTGTGGTGGGCACTCCTTTTGTGCGGGCCGAGCATCACATTCAACAGGTGCTGCAGCATGCCGATGATGCCGTCGAGTCGGCGGGAGATTCCCAGGCAATCAAACGGCACGCGCAGGAAGCTCTCGATTTGGTCGATGAAGCAAAGCTGGCGAATGCCGATCATTCGGACGTCGTGAAGCTCATCAACAAGGGTGAGGCTGAGTTGAGCTCAGCGGTCACCAATGCGGCGGCATTCAATGCCAATACGGCAACGGAAGACGCGATCGATGCAAAGCAGGCGCTAGAGGCTGCCGACAAGGCGGCTGATCAGGAGAAGGCGGGGCCTTGGCCGATTGAGCAGGGGCCTCGACCATAGCGACTTTACGGTACCTGCAAGGAAGAGGGTGCTCCGAAAGATGTCGCAAGTTGCGACACTTTCCCAGAGTTGTTCTGTGACGGCGACGATCAGGCAATCGGAACCGTGATGAGCGTCTTCCGGTTTGAGCCACGATGGAAGGAAGAGTTGCTGTGCACCGGCACAGGCGGATCGTTCGTGTTGGAATGCCCGATGGGCAGCCTGTCGGTATACGTGCTGACCGAGGCGATATGGAAGCGCGATGCCCCGCATTGGGCGTCGAATCTATGGCCGGCGCTTCTGGCAGAGCTGCGGATCTGGTGCGTTGCGAACGACGCACAGCTGGTCATTGACGACGCCGCGACGGTTTCCAGTGTCCCAACTTGAGACACTCGCAGTAGCCGACCGCTCGCCATGATCGGGGCTTCGACAACCCCGAAAAGTGTCTCAACTTGGGACAGATTCCTCTGAGAGCAGCCCATCTACGAACGCCAGCAGCTTGGAACGCTGCTCATCGGTCAGCGTGTGTCCTTTGAGTTTCAGCACGACGGACCGCTCGTCCTGAGTCATCGTGCCGACCACTTTCCCCTTGTGCAGTACGTCATGGCTCTCGGCGCGGCCGCGTTCCGTTCCTGCAGTCCGTAATTTCAATTCCCGGAGAATGTGCGCAGCGAGCTTGGTCTGCGGCAGCTCACCGGATTCCAGAAGGCGCCAAGCGTCATCGAGCAACTCGAGCAGCAGTACGTTGTGCTCGGTTTGTTGAAGTAGCTGCTTGAGCTCGGAGGCCCCGGTACGGGATAGCAGCCGTGGATTCTCATCGAGCCGATTCCGGATGTGTTCCGGCAGCGCCTCGAACGCGTAGTACCGGTACATGTCCTGTCGACCGAGGCCTAGCGACTCAGCCAGCTTGGTCCGATTCGGGAACAGGTTTTCCACTTGCCGCAAAGCCTTGCCGATCTCGTAGTCCGTCAGTGCCTGCCGGTCGATATTCTCGGCCAGTGCCAGGATGGCCATGTCGCTGTCGTCGGCGCTCATCACGAGTGCTTCGATGGAGTGACGGCCGAGCATCATATGCGCTCGCCACCGGCGCTCGCCGGCAATGATCTGGTAGCGATCGCCCGAGCCCCGCACCGTGATTGGTTGCAGCAGGCCCGATTCGGAGATCGAGGAGGCGAGGGATGCCAGCTCGTCCTTGGGAAAGATCCGCCTGGGCTGGTAGGGATTCGGTTCGATCTTGTCGACTGGAAGTTTGACGTGCTGCTTGCCAGGGTCGAAAGCGGTCTCCTGTTCGGCTTCAGCATGCCGCTTGCTGTTCTCGGCCAGCTTCTGCGCCAGCATCGCTTTCATATCTTTAGCCATGGGGCTGCCCCGTCGGTTCGGTAACCAGGCGCATTTCCTGCGCGAGCGTCGTGGCCAGCTGCCGGAATTCGCGTGTGACCTTGGCGCTGCGATCGATTCCATGAAGACTCGTTTGAGCGATGGCAGCTTGATTGATTTTGGTACTGGTCGAGACCTTCACCGGCAACAGCTTTCCGATTTGCTCGCGGGCCATGTTTTCAATCAGCTTGCAGACGGTCTGCCGCTCGTCGTGTTTGATCAGGAGCGCGCCGAGCAGCTTGAGGTCAGGATTGATCTGCCGGATTTTGGCGACGTGCTTCATCAGATCGGTCACACCGTACATGCCGTACTGCGAGCCGGATTCGATCGGGATGATCAGATGCGTGGCCGCTGCCAGCGCGTTGCTGGTAAGCAGCTTCAGACTCGGCGGGCAATCGATCAGGATCACATTGAACACACCCACCAGCGGTTGCAGCTTTACCCGTAGTTCTTCGGAAGGGCGGGGCGTGCCGTCCCGCAACTCATCCTCAGTCTTGCCCAGCGCCAGGGACCCGTAGATCAGGGATACGCCTTCGAGAGTCGTCTCCTCGTGGATGGCGAGGGGTAGCTTCTCGGTATCGGAGGTGAGTAGCTCAGCGCAGGTAACCGGGATTTCGCTCGGATGCTTCTTGCCGATGTGCAGACTGGCGTTGGCCTGAGGGTCTAGGTCGACGACCAGGACAGACAAGTCCATCCGCGCGAATTCAGCAGCGAGGTTGATCACAGTCGTGGTCTTGCCGCATCCGCCCTTGTGGTTGGCGACGGCAATGATCTTGGTGTTTTCGTTCTCCATGCGTGTCCGAAAAGGTGCTATTTTGTGCAAGATAGCATGCTAAGCCAGCGATAAGAAGTGTCCCAACTTGAGACAGTTCGATTGCGGTCTTGCTGGTCGGCTTCGAATTGGCGGGGGGAAAGTGTCCCAACTTGAGACACTCGGCGAGGGCAGATCCATGATTCGCGGCAAAGCAGGCCGCTGGAGTTGTCGGCTATGTATGAAAGACCCAATTGGATCGGACTGAAGGTACCGGGAGACTCGGTGGTGTTCTGGTGGCCGGCACGGGTCAAGCGCTCGGTCTGGAACGCGGAGAGCTCCCGGGCCCGGCGCCTGGCAATTCGACGCTACCGGGAATTGCTGCAGGCGGAGTTGCCGGATGCCGAGATCGCGGGGCAGCTGGTGATGGTGAGCGATTCGGAGGAGGTGGGGTGACATCGAAGATCTACATATCGGGATGCTCGGGCCTTAGCACCGGCGGGGGTCCCCCCTTACTCGCCATATCGCTCGACAATGCCCCGCAGCCGGTTTATAAGCGCTCCATTCGGCATGGCTGCCCCGGTCCATATTTTCGCCTTGGCCATGGCCCTTTTGATGGGCGCGTGGTAGCTGTGAGTGCAGGTTACGCCTCGCCGAGCGGCGAGCTGGTCGAGCGTCCACACAGCATCCCCAACCCAGGGGGGAGACCGATCATGAACCATCGCAGCAACGAGATCCTGGCCCCGCGCGTTACCGGATCGGGCCTTGCGCAAACATCGAGACGACCAGGGCACGCACTCGCCGACCTACTGCCTGTGCTGTTACTCGCTGCGCAGGGGCTGCTCACATCGATCGACGCGCGGGCGGCCGGAGACACCACTCGCGTCAGTGTAAATTCGTGGGGTAAACAAGCAAATAACGAGCAGTACAACGCAACCATCTCTGCAGATGGGCGCTACGTGGCCTTTCAGTCGTACGCTGACAATCTCGTGCCGGGTGACACCAATGGCGTCGTTGACGTCTTCGTCCGTGACCTTCGGACCGGTCACACCAGCCGCGTGAGCGTGGACTCGGCCGGCTCGCAGGGGAATGGTGACTCCTACACGCCCGCGATCTCCGCCGATGGGCGCTACGTCGCCTTCGAGTCGTCGGCGGACAATCTCGTCTCCGGTGATACCAGTGGGCGTGCAAATATTTTCGTCCATGATCGGCAGACCCGCCAAACCACATGTGTCAGCGTCAGCTCGGCCGGTTCTCCTTCCTCTGCCTGGCTCCCAACCATCTCCGCCAATGGACGCTACGTGGCTTTCGAGTCGGCGGCCGACAATCTGGTGTCCAGCGATACCAACGGGACGATAGATGTTTTCGTCCATGATCGGCAGACCCACCAAACCATGCGCGTCAACGTAGCCTCCAACGGCGAGCAAGTAATGGAAGTTGCTGCGTCTCTTGAGCCCTCGATTTCTGCCAATGGGCGCTACGTAGCCTTTTCATCTGCGGCGAACAATCACGTTCCGGGTGACACCAATAGCGTCACTGATGTCTTCGTCCATGATGTTCGGACCGGTCACACCAGCCGCGTCAGCGTGGACTCGGCCGGCTCGCAGGGGAATTGGTACTCCTACGCGCCCGCGATCTCCGCCGATGGACGCTACGTGGCCTTTTTATCTGAGGCCAACAATCTTGTGCCCGGTGATAACTTTGACTCGGATGTCTTCGTCCATGACCGACTGACCCACGAGACTACGCGCGCCAACGTCGCTTCCGATGGCGAGCCAGCAAATGGTCGCAGTGATTACTTTTCCATTTCCGCCGATGGGCGCTACGTAGCCTTTCAGTCGTGGGCCAACAATCTCGCCCCGGGTGGCAGCGGCTGGTCCGATATCTTCGTCCGCGACCGGTGGGCCGGCCAGACCACCCTTGTCAGCATGGCTTCCGACGGCGAGCCACCAAATGATACGTCCTACGATAAGGTCACTATTTCCGCGGATGGGCGCTATGTGGCCTTTTCGTCGTATGCTGACAATCTCGTTCCGGGTGACACCAATGGCGTCGTTGATGTCTTCGTCCGCGACCGCCTGCTGGATCGCTCCGCGACCGCCGATCTTGCGGTCACGCAGACCGCCAGCCCCGCCCCCTTCCCGCCATCGAGCCCGATCACGTACACGATCAACGTCGTCAACAACGGACCGGATGCGGCCGGTGAGGTGACCTTGGTCGATGGCCCGTTGCGCGGCACCGCGGTGCCGAGTCAAGGCCATTGCAGCACGTCTGCGCCGGTGATCTGTTATCTCGGTAACCTGGCCGCCCACGCCAGCGCGACCGTCACCTTGACCCTGCCCCGGCGATCCATAGGTACCTCCCGTGTCTACAATGCGGCCCGCGTCAATGCTGCGCCGGTCGATCCGGACCCGGCCAACAACAAATCCGGGCTGCATGTCAGCGTCGCACGGTAGGGAAACTCGAAGCATTGCCGACCGGGCAAAATTTTGGAATTTTTCTCGGCGCCAAGCCCAAATGAATCAATGAAATTTGCGCTCAGATCTCCTTCAGCGACTTAAAGAAGCAGCGTTCGGACCGTATCGGGCGGGATGTTCGAGGGAGGTCGTCGTCACCATTGATTCTTTCGTAATCCCTCTCAGTGGGCGAGGTTTGCTTTCATGGATGGATAGCAGGGCGATGCCTAAACTCCCACGGCGGGATCGGGTTCGGCTGAGCCCATAGCCCGATCCTCGCCTTCCTGGCGGCTTCCTCGGCCGCGTAGTACGATTGCTCTCGCGCGTACTTCCGGTACACCCAGGCCATCCCGCGCTTGACCTGTTCCAGGTTGGCGTCCAGCGGGCCAACCCAGATCTTGCCGACTTCCCGGCGATAGCGGTCGATGTCGACCACTTCCACCCGCACCGTTTTGCCGAACGCCAGATCGGACAGCGACTGCTTCGAGCGCATCCCGTAATCCTGTTTCTTCTCCGGCGCATCGATCTGATGCAGCCGGATCTTGTGCTGCCGCTTGCCGGCATCAAGCACTGTGAGCGTGTCGCCGTCCGCCACGCCGACCACTTTCCCTTCGATCCAATCGGTCGCTACGCCCGTCTGTGCCCACAGCAGGCCGGAGAGCAGGGCTGCTCCGGTCCATCTCACCCTTACTGATCTGATTCCCATCGCCGCGTCCCGTGCAAAAGCGCGGATTCTGCGGCGTCCAGCCCCCTGAGTCCATTTGTCGGGCGGCGGTTCGTGTATCAAGTTGTAGTCTGTAGTATAATACACCATACAACATGAACCCACGGGGTGCAGCGATGGCCATCACCAAAGAACAGATCTGGCGCGTAGCGGATGAAATGCTCGAAGCCGGCGAGTCACCGACGTTGGCGGCGGTCCGCAAGAAGATCGGTGGCGGCAGCTTTACCACCATCAGCGAGGCCATCAAGGAGTGGCGTCAGCGGGCTCAGGAGCGGGCCAAGGTCGATGAAGTCGTCGTCCCAGATGAAATCCGGGACCTGATGACGGGGGCAGGTAAAGCGCTGTGGCAAACCGCGCTCGATCTAGCGCGGGCGGAGATCGACGGTGTGCGGCGTGCGCTGGAGGCGCGCGAGAAGGAGATCGCCCAGGAGCGCACCGAGGCCCTCGCGCTGGCCGATCAAGTTAGCGCTGAGCTGGAGCAGGCCCAAGCCGAGATCGCGTCCCTGAAGGAGCAACTGGCCCAGGCGCAGGCGGGTGCGCGGGAGGCGAGGGCGATTGCTGCTGAGCGCGAGCAGCGCATCCAGATGCTGGAGCAGGATCTGAAGGCTCAGCGTGAAACATCCGAAAAAATGTTCCACGTGGAGCGAGAAGCGCGCGCGCAGGCCGAGAAGCAAATCGAACGGCTGACCGCTGATGTCGATGCGCATCAGCGCGAAATCGACCGGCTGAAGCACGAGTATCCGAAACAGTTCCAGAAATTCCAGGCTCAGACAGAAGCCGTCAGGGAGAAGATGCGCGCCGCGGAAGAAGGGCGCTCGGCCGCTGTGCTGGAGAATACCCGCTTGCAGGAGCGCACCGCCGGCCTGGCGCAGCAGGTCGAGTTCCTGCAAAACCGGCTGGCCGATCTCACGGGCCGGAAAGGCGGCTGACAACAGGGTAGGTCAGAGCCATGCCGCCTCATTCCATCGCGATCGATCGCTGGCAGCGCCAGCGCTGGGAGAAGGACACCCGCTACTACGAGGCCATCCTGCAGCAGGATCTTTGGGGAACCTGGGTGGTGACCCGCGTTTGGGGTCGCCGTGGCACGCGGTTGGGTCAGGTGCGGGACGCCGTCTTCATGTCCTACGAGGAGGCTGCCAAGGCATTCGAGGCCGTCAGCGGGCGGCGGGAGAAGCGGGGATATGCAAGGGCCCCTGAGTGCAGCCTGATGGGTGTTCTATCCAACTGAGAATATTCAGGAACTTGAAATTCGACTCAATGAGGTTCAGCCTGCTATTGCGCAAACGATGCCGGTCGATTCTTACCATCCAGTATCCGGCAGGGTGAGCGATCGAAGCTTTCTTGCGCTTCGCTAGCAACGGTAGGGTCCGGATCGGAGGTGTTGCCACCATGACACGCATAGTTGCCGCCTGTTCGCTTATTCTCGCTTC
The DNA here is from genome assembly GCF_054172105.1 of Methylolobus aquaticus. NCBI lineage: Bacteria > Pseudomonadati > Pseudomonadota > Gammaproteobacteria > Methylococcales > Methylococcaceae > Methylolobus > Methylolobus aquaticus. Next base: position 39,205 of record NZ_JBSYXP010000019.1, on the reverse strand, counting down.
ACTAATGTCTTGGTCTGCCCGTTCCGAAGACAGCACAGCGGTACCGCCGAGTCCTCCGCAGGACGAGCCGGCGTCGAAGTCTTCGTCTAATCCGTCTCTATCGAAGGAGAGTGAAGCGCCATCGCATGGGTCGACGTTCAATTTTGAGCATTTGAGACCTGGCAAACCACGGCTAGAGATCCATGCCGTGGATCCTTGTAAGCTGAACAAGAACTTGCCGCCATGCCAACAGCAGGGGGGAGATGGTTAGGTATGGTCATTTCTGAGGACGAGAAGCGTGTCTGGGATGTCATCGCGACCGGGTTTTCAATCGTTGCGCTGCTTGCCGGAGGCTTCTTTGCGGCCTACCAAAAGGTCGATGCCGACAAGCGAGAGTTGATCGAACGCACGCTGACTTATCACGCTAAGCTCAGCGAACCCCCCATTCTTGAACATCGGCTGAGACTGGAGGCAGAATACGAGGCGATCAGCCCAAAAGTGATACCGCTGCTGGAGAATAAAGCCGGCCATACACAGCAGCAAGTCGCTCAGGATTACGCGAACCTCATCACCAACAAAGTGAAGTCAAGTCCCAAGTTACGGGAATCACTTTTGGTGATAGAGGAGTACTTGGACAGCGTTGTTGTTTGTGTGCACAGCGGACTATGCGACGAAACGACGGCTAAGGCGCTCATCGTCGAGTTTGGGCAGTCATTCTTCCGACAGTACTATCCCTACATTTGCTGGCGGCGTATGCAATGGAACGACAAGACCATTGCTGCCAGGATCGAGGACTTCTTCAACCCAAACTCCAAGGGTACTACCTGTTTCAGCGAGGACGAGCGCCGGTAGCCCTTTCTTTGCCTGCTATGGCTTATCTATGCGCGCTGTGGCGGGTGAATGCCCAACGTGATGTGGATGGAATGTGACATCCCTCGCAGAATCAGAACGTTACCCCGTCTATGCTTCCCGGGTTCCCATCACTGCCCGAGGAGCCTCACCGATGACTGACCACCAATCCGACGCGATCCTGTTTCTTCGTCTCGCCGGCACGCGGTTCGGTGTCCGGAGCCGGCATATCCCGGAGACGCTGATTTCGACCGTCGCCGATTTCGGGGGGCGGGTTTCCTTCGAGGGTGATCGGGTCTTCGTCGGAGACCCCAAGACGGCCCTTCATCGGCTTCAAGACCTTGCCGGCCGCGAGTCGCAGGCCTGACCCTCGCATTCAGCCTCACCCCAACTCGCTCAATCCTCTGAACGAGATCGATAACCCCTCCGCTCACGCGGTGGCGGATGTGCTTGCCTATGGCCGGCAACTCCTTTGGTATGCAGCGCCGGAGGAGTCGCGGGTCTTTGCCTTGCGCGACCGCCTGTGGATTCACGCGCAAGCCGCCGATTCCAGCCTCGATGAGGCAGCCTGCTGGCTCAGCTGCGTGCTGGCGCTCCGGGCGGTCTGTGCTGGCAGCTACGGTGTCGGTGCCCTGATCCTGGACGGGGAGGGGTGCGTGATTGAGGCTGGATGGAACCAGCTGCTCGATCCGTACTTCCGCAGCGATGCGCATGCCGAGATGATCGTCCTGTCGTCTTTCGAGGCGCGCTGGGCGAACCGTTCCAAGCAAGACCTGACGCTGTATAGCTCCCTCGAACCCTGCCCGATGTGCTACGCCCGGCTGCTCACTTCCGGGATCGGTCGGGTCGTCTATCTGGCCGACGATGAATTGGCCGGCATGGTGAGTCGCGCCGATCAGATGCCGCCGCTGTGGCGGGAGCTGGCGGCAACGCGCGAGTTCTGTCGCGCTGAGGCCGATGAGGAACTCCGGCAGCTCGCGATGGACATCTTCCTGGTCAATGGCCGAGAACTGGATGAACGGCTGAAGGCTCTTGGATAGTCGGCCGTCGCATCCCTGCGCACTGTGTTTTATCCCGGTGTGCACCTCCCTGTGCACATGTTTCCGGAGACAGGGCGGGGACTCTCCCGGCGTTGACGGCACACTGACAGGCCACCGCCTAGATCGGCCTGCCATCCCTGGCCGATCTGTCCCAATCTGTCCCAACCCGTGCTCGCTCACCTGCGCTGACGCTCCGGTCAGCTCGGACCCTTCGCTTGGCCCGGCGACCGCCGACCCAAAGGACACGGTGTGGCCGTCCCTGGCCACAACCTGTTCCGCTCCGCCAGCTCCGGCCGGTCCTCGGTGGACGCACCTGCCTGCGCTCCGCCGCCCACTGCGGCACACGGCACGCCGGCGCCTCCGTGACCGGCTCCGCTCCGGCGCGCGCCACCATGGCCCGTCCTCCGCTCGCTTCGCGGTGGGCTATCCCTGCCGTTTAGCGCCCGGCATCCTTGCCCGGCGCCGTCCGCCTCGAGGCCCCGTTCACCGTCGACCGTTCCGGGCCGGGCATCTCACGCCTCGCTCGCGCCCGTGTCTGGCGCCGCACCCGGTCTCATCCCTGACGCCCGGGTTCCGGACGCCGGCACCGGCGCTCGCTGCCATCGCATCCCTGCTTAAGACCGGCCGGCATCCTGCCCGCCGGTAACCCGCACCCCGGCTTCCCATCCCGGCGTCCAGGCGCCGCATCCCGACCGGCCCCAGCCGCCGCCTGGGCGCCCGGGTGCGGGAGGAGGCCTCCATGCCGATGCCGGTCAGCGTCCCTGCTCACCGATCGAGGTCGGCCGCCGCGTCCCTGCGGGGTGGGTTTTGGGTCGGTGTGAGCTTCCTGCCCACGTGATTCCGGCGCGCCGGCTGACGCCCGCGCTGGCCGGGTGCGTCCCTGCCTGAGACTGGCCGGCATCCCTGCCCGCCAGCCGGGATTCCGAGCCTCTCTCTTTCCGCATGTCCGTGCGTACCGTGCAGGGATAGCTGAGAGCTGCTGCGTGGTCGGTGTGCCGTTCCAGTGGCCGTTTGGGAAATTCACGCAGATTTCACGTTTCTTCACAGTAATCGCACACAGCCTTCACATTCATGTGCTGAGGCCGGTTGGGAAAGGCTGCTCTGGGGGCTATCGCCCAGTCTCTCTCTACCGTGCTGAGGCTTCTGGCGGCGCCCGCCACGGCGCGCTGCGCCGGCGCGGGTCGGGCTGTTGCGCCGCGCGAGCGCCATCCCTGGCGCGCGGCGGCCTGCGCTTCCTGCGTGCGGCCCTGCCGGCGGCCATCCCTCGCCGGCTGTCCCTGCGAAGAACGCCCGGCATCCTTGCCCGGCTGTGTCGCTGCGCCCGCGGAGCGCGCGCTACGCGACCGGCGTCCTGCTAGGAGCGGCCAGCATCCCTGCTCGCCGCGGGAGGCGTTGCGGCTCGGATTTTCGCCACTGTGGCAAAACGGCCTACGGCGAGAAGGGTTGGTGCAAGGCCAACTGCGTTCGCCTTGGGGGATGCAGGTCACCGGCCGACGCCGGCGACGAACTCGCCTCCGCGGTCGCTCCGCTCGGCTGCGGCTCGGACGAAGGCGGGTCGGGTACGCCCAAAAAAGCCAAAAATGAAAGAAAACGGGGGCTGTCTAGCCCGGTCTGCGCCCGGCAGCAAGGGTGCGCTACGCCCGTCCCGCCGCTCGATCACAGCGGTCCGTTCAATCGTCTTGCCTTGCCCCAGTCCCGTGGTGCGCGTGCGTCCTCAGGCGGCTGGCCGGCCCTTGCCGCCGAGCTCGCCCCGGGCACTTCGGGTCCCGTTTTCTTTCTTTTTTGCCTTTTTCTTTCTTTTGGGGTCCCGCCGGGGGGGGCGGGGCGGTTGCGTGGCTTCGCGTGGCGCGTCTTCGCCGCGCGGTCTGGCTGTGGGGTGGTGTCATGTCCGGTTTCGTTTCTGTCCTGTCTTCCCGTGGCGCCGGGGTGGTGGCGCGGGCCTGCCGTCTGGGCTGGGTCTGGGCGCATCGCGCCTTGCCGGCCGGGCCGGGGTGGTCCCCGGCGCCGGCCTGTTTGTTCGTGCCGTTCGCCTCGTTCGCGGCGGCCTCGGCCTGGGCGCGTGCGGTCGCCGCGCTGCCCGGGTGGCGGGTGTGGCTGCGCTCCGGCGCCGCCGGGTCGCCGGTGTTCGCCGCTTGCGGTCTGCCGGTGCCGGCCTTCGCGGTCAAGGTGGCGGTGCCCGCCGGTGTGTCGGCCGCTGCCGCGCGGCGCGCGCTGGCCGGCTTGGGGGCTTAGGTGGCCGCGCTGTTGCGCTGGCTGTTCGTCTGCGGTCGGGGCGGCGCACTCCGGCCTTGGGTGGTGGCCTGGTTTCGGGTCCGCCGGTGGTGGTGGCGCCTCTTGTTCCGCTGCCGCTGGTGGGCGCTGCCGCTCCGCATGCGGCGCCGGATCCTGCGCGGGCTCACCTCGCCGGGCTTCCTGGTCCTGGTGTTGCTCGCGGTCCTGGCGCTGCTACGGCGCTGGGGGGTGTGGCGTGGCTAGGGCGCTTTTTTTTTGTGGAGGTTGTCATGGCGGAAATCCGCTGGCCGTCAAAGTGGTGCCGTTTCATGGTCGAGTGGCCGCGGCCGGGCTCCATGCCTGGGCGGCGCTATTTCTCGCGCGAAGCGTCGGCGCTCCGCTGTGCCGCGGCCCAGCCGGGCGCGGTGGTGTGGGTGCCGAACGGCCGGGGCTGGTCCCCGCGCCGGGGCGGCGGTCGTGACTAGCGGGCCGTTTTCTCCCGGTGTGGTCGCAGTCGCGGGCTCGCGCGCCGTGTCGTCGCAGCTCGCGGTGCTGGTCGGGCCTGTGTGCCGGGCGCTGGTGCGGGGCGGGTGTTCCATGGCCGTGGGCTGTTGCGCCGGGGTCGATGCCGCCGTCCTGGCGGCGGTCGGGCGTGGCTTCCCTGCCGCGCGGGTGACGTGCTTCGCCGCCTTCGGTCCAGGCGGTGCCGGCGCCGGTCCCGCTTCCGCGGTCGCCGCGGTGCAGGCTTTCGCGGCGGCGGGTGGCGCCGTGTCCTGGTGGGCCGGCGGCGGTCCTGCGGTGCCATTGTTCGCGCGTCTCGCGGCGCGTACGGGCTCAGTGGTGGCGCAGGCCTCGGCCGGGGCGGTGGTGTTCTTCGCGGCGCCGGTCTCGCGCGGGTCGGCGCTGGCGGTCCGCCTCGCGCTGGCGCGCGGCTTGCCGGTGCTGGCGTTCCCGCTGGGCTTTCCGGGTGCGGCGCTGCCGCTCCCCCGCGCCGGGGTCTGGGTGCCGGCTGGCCTGTCCGGGCCGTGGTCCGGTGCGTGGCGGTGGGTTTCATCACAAGCGACTGTTTTTGATGACTAAAGCACTCTTTTTCCCCTTGCCCAAGTGATACATTTATGTATAATTATCGTGTGTTCTTTCCCCGCTAGGCTCGGCACGTAAAAGGGAGAAAGCGGGATTCCGGCAGGCATGGCTTGATCCATGCCTGCCTCCAAGGGCCTTGTTTGCCCGGCGCTATACATAAAAGTATAGAGAGGCATGCCATGAGCAAAAGCAATGCGCTGTTTCAGCAGCGCTTCGCGACCGATCCGCGGTTCCGGCGGGAAGCCGAACTGGCGGAACTGCGGCAACTCGATCCCGAGTGGCCGGAGTGCGAAGAGGATGACGGGCCGGAGCGCCCAGGCCGGGAAGATGCCGAATCAACCCTGTGCGATCAACTGTTCTGAAGGAGAACGGCAATGAGACGAGTATTTCAGTTCGACGGTATGGATGGTGGCGTGTTGAGCGTCGGCGAGTGCGAGCAGGAAGCGAAGGTCGCCATCTGCCTGCATCAGGGCGACAAGGAAGTGCAGCTTTTCTTGAGCGAAGAGCAGTTCGGCGAGCTGGCGGGGCTGCGTTTCACGCTGCGCTATCCGCGGCCGGCGACCGGTGAGTCAGCCGCTCTGAAAGCGGCATAGGTCGAGAGGGCACGGGGTAGCCGCCCCGTGTCCCCCTCTAGGTTTCCCAGTAGCACACCAGGAGATGAAATCATGGCGACTTTAGCCGCATCATTCAAGCGGGTTTCCGGTCTGGTCCGTTCGGATCGGCCGTTGACCGATCATCAAATCATGGGCGCCGCGCCGTCCGTGTTCGCCACCTCGGCGCACGAATCGCGTTCGCGCCGATATACCTACATTCCCACCATCGATGTGGTGAACGGCTTGCGCCGGGAAGGATTCGAGCCGTTCATGGCGTGCCAGGCCCAGAGCCGCACCGAGGGCAAGGAAGCCTTCACGAAACACCTGCTGCGCTTTCGGCACGAACGGCAGATCAATGGTGACGAGGCCAACGAAATCATCCTGGTGAACTCGCACGATGGCACGTCGAGCTATCAGATGTTGGCCGGTTGCTTCCGGTTCGTCTGTCACAACGGACTGATCTGCGGCGACACGCACGAAGACTTCCGGGTGCGGCATGCGGGCGACGTCGTGGGCAATGTCATCGATGGCGCGTTCCGGGTGCTGGATGACTTCGAACGGGTGGACGCTTCGAAAGACACCATGAAGCGGATCGGGCTAAAGCCCGAGCACCAGCAGGCCTTCGCCCGCGCGGCGCTGCAGCTTCGCTACGACCCGGATGAAGCGGCGCCCATCGAACCGCGGCAGCTCAACGAGGCGCGCCGTCCCGAGGACCGCGGCGCCGATCTCTGGCGCACCTTTAACCGGGTGCAGGAAAACCTGCTTCGCGGCGGTCTGTCCGGCCGCAGCGCCAACGGCCGGCGCACGACGACCCGCGAAGTCAGGGGCGTATCCGAGAACGTCCGGCTGAACCGTGCGCTCTGGACCCTCGCCGAGGAAATGGCGCGCCTGACCGCATAAAACCCGAGCGGGCGCCGGTAGCCGCCGGCGCCCGTTCCTTTCCCACCCGTAGCACATAGGAGAACAGTCATGTTCACACGCGCCGAACGCAAGAAAGCCAAACTCCGCCTGGCCCTGTGCGGGCCCTCCGGTAGCGGCAAGACCTTTTCCGCTCTGTTGATCGCCCAGGGGCTCGCCCCGGGCGGGCGGATCGCCCTGATCGACACCGAGAACGGCAGCGGCGAACTGTACGCCGATATTGCCGAGTACGACGCGGCGACCCTGCGGGCGCCGTTCACGCCGGACCGCTACGTCGCGCTGATCCGTGGCGCCGAGCAGGCCGGTTACGACGTGCTGATCATCGACAGCCTGTCCCATGCCTGGGTCGGCGAGGGCGGCATCCTCGACATGCACGACAAGGCGACGCTCGCCTCGAAAACGCAGAACAGCTTCACCGCCTGGCGGGAAGTCACGCCGCAGCATAACGCCCTGGTCGACACGATCCTCGGCGCCAACCTGCACATCATCACGACGATGCGGACCAAGACCGCCTATGACCTGGTCGACGACGGCAACGGCAAGAAGAAGCCGATCAAGGTCGGGCTCGCGCCGGTCCAGCGCGATGGCATGGAGTACGAATTCACGGTGGTCATGGACCTCAGCGTCGACGGGCATATCGCGACAGCCACCAAGGACCGGACCCGGCTGCTGGACGGCAAACACTTCGTGCCGGCCATCGCCACCGGCGAAGAGCTGCGGGAATGGCTGGACACCGGCCGGGATGTCACCGAGGAAAGCCGGATCCTGCTGGAAAGCCTCAAGGCCAAGGTCGATGCCATCGACAACGTGCCGCACCTCAACAACTGGTGGCGGGCGTATGAAGGTGACATCGCCCGGCTGACGCCGTCCGATCGCGAGGAGCTCAAGCGCTACTGCGCCGACCGGAAGGGCGCCATTCTGAAAGCGCCGCTCCAAGGCGCTGGCACTCCCCATCGCAGCAACGGCCGTTCCGCCGCCGCTTAACGTTCCACCAGGGCGGGGCGGAAGGCCGTCCCGCCCGTTTGCGGAGACCAAGATCATGGGCACATTGGCATTGTACGAACTGAGCGAGACCTACCGGCGGGCGCTGGAGGCCTTCACCGATCCCGACGTCGATCTGCCGGCGGAGGCCGTGGCCGATACGCTGGAAGGCCTGGAGGGTGCATTGCAGGACAAGGCGGTCAACGTCGCCAAGTTCATGCGGAACCTGGAGGCCTTCGCCGAGGCGGTCAAGGCCGCGGAAGAGAACATGGCCCGGCGCCGCAAGGCGATCGAGAACCGAGCACGCTGGATCAAGGACTACTTGAAGACGAACATGGAGGCCTGCGGCATCCAGAAGATCGAATCCCCGTGGTTCGTGCTGGCGATCCAGAAGAACCCGGCGGCGGTGGAAATCCTCAACGAGGCGGCGGTTCCGGACGAGTTCAACGAAGCGGTCATCACGGTGAAGCTCGACAAGGCGGGCATCAAGCAGGCAATCGAGGCTGGACGCGAGGTGCCGGGCGCCGCGCTTTCGCGGGGGACACGGTTGGTGGTGAGATAGGCCCGAACGGGAGAGCGGTGCGGGGGCTGCTCTCCTTTCTCTTCTGGAGACTGTGGCGAGGAAGGCTCAATCCCCGAAGCGCGCCCGATGAGGCCGCCGCGCTCGCTCGCCTGACGGCCAGCTCGCGTGGGGCTTTATCGGTTACCTATGAGTGATCGGTGATCGCTTTCGAGGAAGTTAGGTGCCTCCCCACGCTTCGGCGATCTAAATTGAAATAGAGCACCCTGAAAGCAGCTTTAGGATCGCGAAACAATTCGCCATGGGCTCGTATCAGCTTCCGGACGATGACGATCTGACGCCGGTATGCCGATCAGCGATCAAGGTAGCGATGGTTTTATAGTCTGTCGGTTTGGCCAAGTGGGCATCGAATCCCGCCGCGGCGCTTTTTTGGCGATCTCCGGGCTGTCCCCACGCGGTGAGTGCCACCACGAATATATCGTGGCCCCAGTCTTGTTCACGAAGGTGACGGCAGGCATCGTAACCATTCATCCCGGGCATACCCAGGTCGAGCAGGAGGACCTCCGGGCGGAAGCTGGCCGCCACCTCTATGCCTTGCTTTCCATCATAGGCTACGCGAGTCTCATAGCCCGCGATCTGCATGAGCGCCGCCAGGCTGTTGGCTGCATCAGCGTTGTCATCCACGATCAGCACCTTGTATGCCGCTGCCTGATTCATGAGAGCCGTCTCAGTCGATTTAAGGGAGGCGCTTCCCTGGCGCGCAGATATCGGTGTGATCGTGAAAGGTATCCGCGTCGTCGCGTCTCCGGGACTGTGGGGTAGCGGTTCGGAGGCGTGGTTCGCGATGCGGGGAGTGAAAAATAAAACCCCGGCGGGGAAGAACGATCCCCGCCCGGGGTCCGCCGGCATTTGCATCCGGGCTTCCCGTCTCCTCAGGAGAGCATGGAGCGACTCGGAGTATAGCAAGCATGTCGGCTCTGCGGCTGCTGCAGCGGTGAGCCGCTAGCCCGGCATCAGGCAGCCTTGCAGATTGAAGGAGGAGGGGGTTCCGCCGCCGCCCAGTAGCCGCCATCGCGGAGAGCGTCGAGTTCATTCTCGGTTACCTTGAGGAACTGCATGAAGTTGAACGGGAAGGCGTCCACTGGAACGCCTGTTGCGGTCTGGACCTGAATCACATCGCCCTTGGCGGTGCCCAACCGCTGGACATAGAGAGTCTTTGGAATGTCATCCAGGAGAGTAGCACGCGCATCGACGCTCTCCACCGAGTTCAGCGACCGTGTATCGGCTGGTCGAAGCCCCGCTGCAGGGTCGATAGCGCGTTTAGTAATGGCGTGCATGCGGTGGCGCCGGTTCGTGTGGTGACGACTGATTCCATCGTGCAACTGAGTGAAACAGGGGCTGATGAACGATGTCAGGGTTTGGGTGTATATCGGTCAAAAACTTAAAGGTATACAGCGTTTCCTGATTGACGGGTTACACGCGGGCCATTAGCTTTTTTCATGTATCGAAAGCCGATGGATCGAAGCGTCGATCCAATGTCAACGATGGCGCCACCCCCCCTAGTTCACCATCGGCGAACGGCTTTCGGTACCCTGCACTTTGGCATGGCTGCAGAGAGCACCATGGGCACTGGAACCAAGCCTGACTGGCTGAACGACGATCTCCCCGAAGATTTCCGGGCCGGAGACGGTGAGTTTGAGGAAGAAGAGAACGGAGTGGGCGAGCCATGGACTGCGCACCAGTTTTGTCTCGATACTGACGATGAGACCTTCAGCACGCGTGACCATTGAAGTGCACGAGCCGGACTTGTCGAGATAATCGCCCGATGCCACTCAGTGCGGTGGTGCATGACCTGCGACTTGCCAGTATTAGCGGTGTGGCGGCCGAAACAACCAGCCAGATTGTCTGCGCCTACTGGGTCCGATGTTCGCTGCCCCGTTGTGACGGGAGCGGGTGCCGGATGCGGCCGGCACCCGCTGCAACCTCTCCAGGAGCCGGGCGCTTGCCCAGCCGGTCGCGTCAGCCAGTTGTGTACCCTTAACCCAGAGCTTCCGTATGACCACTGTACGGTGGTGCGGATGGACACTGGCTCGCCTGAAGATCCTAGGAACGCGCTAGGCGTCGTCGAGCTTAGGGATACTCCGTGCGTTTGTCCAGATCAGGCGGTCTGATCCGCCAACTGCCACGATGACCGCCGTCAACGGGGTTTTAGACGATCCGATAGAAATCTTCTGTTTCCGCGCCACATTCCGGGCACTGCCAATTATCCGGGAGTTCATCGAACGCAGTTCCTGCGGGGATCGCCTGCTCCGGAATGCCGCGTGACTCATCGTAAAGGTAGCCGCAGTGGCGGCACATCAAAACGCTATTGTTGCTCATCCATAAACCGCTGAAATTGCCACACTATTTTTTCTTTATCAGCATCTTTATGTGCTGTAAGTCGAGATTAATACTTTTTCTGAAGACCTAGAATACGATTTAAGGTTTTTACTTATTCGGTTTTAGTGTAAACCCCTAAATACGCGATCTTTCCAGTCAAGTAAAATACTTTGTAAACCATTATTATAATGCCATAGCAAGACGCGACTGCTAGTATCCTCGGAGGCATCGTGGTTTACGCCATAAAAATGGGGATAAATAGGGGGATTATTGTTAATGTCGGAGCCCGCCGTTCAGAAGTCAACGCCGGCTCGGGCACGCCCCGTTGCCAGCCATCGCATCTCCGACCGACGACTTTACCGGTCCCCTAGCCAGCATGCCGCCCACACGCGTTCATACGCGCTCCCCGGCGTATTCCGGGCGGGACTGTACGGACTCAGCGCCGGGTTGCTCGGCTTACAGAGTGTAACGCAACCCCTCTGGATGAGCAGTGCCACCGCCGCGGTGCTGACGGTGACCTTCACCCTGCTGCTCGCTGCACCCGCTGTCCGACTGGGGCTGGTCGATGTCCCCGGCGGACGGAAAGCCCACGCGCAGCCGACCCCACTGACCGGGGGCTTGGCCATCCTCGGCAGCACGATCCTCTTGGCCTGTCTCACTCGTTGTCCGAACGGCGTGCTGCCGTTTCTGGCGTTTGCCGCACTGGTGGGCACGCTTGACGACGCCCACGGGCTATCCGCCCGGGCGCGGCTGGGACTGATGGCCGCCATGTTCTGCGTGATGGCCTGGACGACGGGTCTGCGGGTCACTGACCTCGGCCATCTGCTCGGCTTCGGCAGCTTGAACCTGAGCTACGCCAGCCTGGGCTTCACGATTCTCTGCGGTACCGGACTGATCAATGCCATCAACATGGCCGATGGCGTGGACGGCCTAGCGGGCGGCTTGGTCGCCACGAGCCTGGGTGCCCTTGGCTTTGCGTGCTGGTTGACTCGCGGCGTGGTGCCGCCCGAACTCACCCTGTTCATCGCGGCCCTGATCGGCTTTCTCGCCGTCAATGCCCGACACCCGGTCAACCCGCGCGCCATAGCTTTCCTCGGGGATGGTGGCAGCATGCTGCTCGGCACCGGACTCGCGTGGTACGCCATCCAGTTCAGTCAGGGTGCGGAGCGTGTCGTCACGCCCGCCGCCCTCCTCTGGATCATCGGACTCCCCGTCCTGGATACCCTGCGCGTCATGGTGCAACGGCCCTTACGCCATGGCGTCAGCCCGTTCACTGACGGTCGCGATCACCTGCATCACCTCCTGCTGCACTACGGCAGGACGCCCAGTTGCACGACGCTGAGCCTCGTGAGTCTCAATCTCCTGTTCTGCGCGGTCGGTGTGCTGGGGCAGGCGTTTCTTGTTCCTGAACCGGTGCTCGCTTACCCCTTTTTGATCGTTACCCTGGGGTTCGTCTTCCTATTTCCAAGACCATGAACCGAGGCTGTCTCGGTCGAGCGCCGTCAGACACGGTACCGCATCGGCCACGCAGGCAGTCACCGATCGACCCGCCACCGATACCACAATGCCAAGACACTTCGTTTGTCGTGACTGCGCTGCATGTCAACGGGAAGGGCTGGTCAAGAGCCTGCGATTCCTGGCGATGGTCTGCTTCTTCCCTTTTGCGCTGCTGGTCTGGCTGAGCCACCTCACCGCACCCAGATGCCCGGGTTGTCGGCATCTGATGCAAGACCATCGGTGACGGGCGAGTGACGGAACGGCAGGAAGCCGGCCTCGTGTCGTCAATGCGGCCGTTGGCGACTCATCCCCGGCGAACTTGCGCTCAAGACCGCATCCCGATCAACGTCGATCGACGTTGTTTCGTCTTGTGCTGCAACGCGGGTGCAATCGCTCCCAGCGCCGCCTCGAACAACCGTTCGATGATCATCCCGAGCTGATTGGCAAAACGTTTAAACATGATGAGCTCCGGAGTCTTGAGAGGTTCGGGTCCGCTTGTTGGGACGTGTGCGGTGGCACACTGCAGGCCCACCTCGCCCCGGGCATCCCGTCTACTGCGCATCCCAGCAGAGGGAGCGCGTCGGTTACATGCCTCGGTGATGGGTCTGTCAGCCCGACGCAAACTATCCATGCCTCAGTGAAACAGGACCTCGGCATCGTAGCCCTGTTCCTGCGCGAGTCGCTTCAGTTGCTTCAGCGTGGCATTCAGCAGTTGGCGTACTTTTTCACGCGGCATCCCGACCGTGGCACCGATGGCTTCCAGCGTCTCGCCGTCGCCGCCGTGCAGACCGAAACGACGGGTCAGGATCTCTTGCTGTACTGGCGTCAGGCTGGCCAGCCAGACCGGGAGCTGGTGCTCGACCGCCGTCTCGTGCAACTGCTCGGTGACGTCGACCTGGGCTTCGTCCTCAACCGTATCCACCATCATCTGGTCCGAGCCCAGCTTCACCGGCGTGTCCAGCGAGGTCAGTTTCTCGTTCAGGTGCAGCAGTTGCTCCACGGCTTTGACCGATGCGCCGACGTGGGCGGCAACGTCCTTCGGCTCCGGATCCCGCGGCAGCTTGATTGCGAGCTCGCGGTAGGCGCGCAGGTAGGTGTTCAGTTCTTTCACCACATGGATCGGCAGGCGGATCGTCCGCGACTGGTTCATCAGCCCCTTCTCGATTTCCTGCCGGATCCACCACGCGGCATAGGTCGAGAACCGGAAGCCGCGCTCGGGCTCGAACTTGGTGACCGCATGCATCAAGCCCAGGTTGCCTTCTTCGATCAGGTCCAAGAAGTCCAGGCCGCGGTTCATGTAGCGGCGGGCCAGCTTGATCACCAGGCGCAAGTTGCACTCGACCATGATGCGGAAGGCTTCGGCATCGCCCTCGCGGGCCAAGGCGCCGTAGTGCTTCTCTTCGTCCGCCGTCAGCAAGCGCGTGTTGGCCAGATCATGAAAGTAGACCTGGGTGAGATCCCGCTCTAGCGTGTCGACCGCCTCACTGATCGGTTCCGGTACGAAGGTCTTCAGGTACAGATCCGGTTCGAGCGTGTCGGCAGTGTTGAAAGTCAGCGTATCCATGTGCGGTTCCCCCCAAGTCGGTCACAGTTTTCTGCTCGGCTCGTGCTATGGATCGGCACGCGTGCAGAAAACACGAGGGGTATTTTTGCGACTTCGGTCACAGAATCACGCCGATACATCGGCTGATGCGTCGGTGGCCCGGAAGGGTGGATCGTTGCCGCCACTGCCGGAGGAGGAAGCCGTGGCGGTGACTCGCGGTTTGAAGTGATCCCGCCGAGCGAGATTGATTTCCGGCGGTAACTCAAGGATAGGGCGGATTGCGGACGTCGGATGTTCGCTATCCGCCCGGGAACAGCGGTGCCATCTACCGCGGGACGGAACTACGGGTCGGCCGCTCCGAGATCCAAAACGCCGCGATCTACTTGTCCGGGATTTTGCATCCCCCGAAGATCAAGTGCATCGCGGTGGTCACCTTCTCGAGAGGCAGGCCATGTTCCTCATTGTGGGAGATGATCGATTTGCCGAGATCGGGCGCGCGCCAGCCCTCGGCGACACTCGATTGGCCCCAGGGCATAAAATGGCCTTTGGGAAAACCCATCAAACCGCTTTCACAAGGATCACGATGACCGACTACACGAAGCTGTCCGAACAGGAATTGGCCGACCTCATCCAAGGCGCGACGAAGGCGCTCGAAGAGAGGCGGCAACAGGCGCGACGCGAAGTGCTGGCCAAAGTTAAAGCACTCGCCGCGTCCATTGGCGTCGCGGTGGAGATCAAGGACGCCGCCCCGGAAGCCGGTGGCCGCAAAGGCTCGAAGGTCGCCATCAAGTACCGCGATCCGGACAATCCGAACAACGCCTGGAGCGGTCGGGGGGTGAAGCCCAGGTGGTTGCAAGCGTACCTGGCGCAGGGCCGGTCGATCATGGAGTTCGCGGTCTGAGGACCGGTGAAGTGTCACAAGTTGTGACACTTCACTCTGGTACCCCACCGGCATGACGATCACACCGGGCCTGATTGCCGTGCCCCGGGCCGAGTTCCGACTCGACTGGGAGGGTATTCACGGCGCCCGTCACTGGGCGCGGGTGCGCCGCATCCGAGCATCACGGTGCGGACCGCCTGGATCTGACGCGGATCGGTATCGATCCGGACCCGGAGTTGCTCTTTACCGAGCCGGCCAAGCAGGCCGCGTCGCAGCACCGTAGGTATCCGCGGGTGGGGCGGTTGGCCCTCTGGAGCGACATTCGGTTGTGAGTCCACCCGCCATCCTTGGTGGTCCGCGCAGGTGTCACAAGTTGTGACAGTTCCTGACGACACATCTGGACAAGGGTTGAACGGTTATGGCGTTCCGGAAGGGCATCACCAAGGGGGAATCGTTTCCCGATCGGGTCAGCTTGGCGCGCGCTGCCGATGTTCATTGCCTGATCTCAGGCGATCGGCAACTGACCGCATGGGGTGCGCCCATCCCTCCGGTGCTGACGCCGCGGCTGTTTTTGGCAAAGAGACAAGAAGAAGTTACAGGCCAACCATGACGATAGAGACTGCCGGTATGCATCTTTGCGGCGAATCATCGGCGTGATCATCCGCCTGACCCAGAAGCTTGGGGACAAAATCGGCGTCAGGCCGATTCAAGCGCTCCCGCGTGATCCCAACCCTTTCGCCGATTGGACCGGGCACCTGTTCACCGCGCACCGGATCCAGTACATCCTGCTGGCCAATACGGCTTCGCTCTACTCGGTGGTGTTCTTCGGACGCGGGCTGACGCACGAGGGCGTGTTCCTCGCCCGAGCCTTGGGCGAACTCCGCGCGACCCTGGTCGGTGACGGTTTCCGGTTCATTCATCAGCGCCTGATCGTGCCGAGTACGGACCGGATCGGCTTTTCGAAGACGAACGATCAGCGCGTGCTCGGGTCCATCAATGAGTTGGTATTCCAGGCACAGTGCCACCTCCAAGACCCCGCGGTCGCGCCCGACGCCGTCACGGTGCGGTTGAACGGCATGCTGCTGTCGCTGATTGGCCATGTGCCGCCACGGGAGGCATTACAGGCACTGACCTGCCCATCCGGGTAAGGCCAGCCGGATTGAGGCGTGATCCAATTCGGTGCGAGCTACCTCAGGTTCAGGGTCGCCGCAGTACGCGGAAGCGCTTAACGGAGTTGACATCCACGCCTATAACGCCCGCAACGTAGCTTCAGCTGAAGCGTCCATAATGACTCCCCATCTCCCACTGGAGGGTCCCACTATCGATCTGAGGTCTCCATGTCCGCCTCCCCTCCATCAGCACCCGGGACCCGTTCGCAAGATCCAATGGCAGCATCGATCGCGGTTCCCTCGGGTCAGCACACGCTCACCATGGTGCTGGCCTTCCTGCTCACGACGTCGCTGGTGCTGGCGGTCGGTGCCTTTTCGTTCCTGAAGATTCGCGATCACTTGCGAGGAGCCATCGAGAACCAGCTCACGACCATCGCCGAGCAGAAACGGCAACAGCTCGAACAGGTGTTGAGCACCATGCAGGCTGATATCCGGCTATTCGCTGAAGGCGGGGCACCGATCGCCGAAAAGATCGATCGCTGGCTGGATGTTCCGGAGCATGCCCCTGAACTCGGGGCTTGGGTCAGGGAACGCTTCGGTGAAATCGCCGAGGCGCACCGTTATGCATCCATCGCAGTATTCGATGCGCAAGGCCGCCCCCGTCTGGCAATCGGTAATGTTGACGCGGCGGAGCTCGGTGAGAAAGCCAAAGCCGTCATCGCGAACCAGCAACCAGCCTTCGTGGATCTCCATCGCGTCAGCGACGGCACGATCCAGTTCGGTATCCTCGCTCCGGTCAGACCGCAGGGTCGAGCGCCCCATGCGGCGATCTTGTTTTCGAATGATGCCAACGATGTCATCTACCCGCTGGTACAGCGCTGGCCGATCCCGACAGAAACAGCGGAGTCCTACCTCGTCCGGCGCAACCAACACGAAGCGACCCTCGTCAGCCCCTTCCGTACTCAGCCCAACGCCGAGCTCTCGTTTTCCCGCCCGATCGATGACCCGGAGCTGCCGGGAGCGGCGGCGGCCCGCGGCCATCACGCTCTTTTCCGCGGACGGGATTACCGTGGTCAAGCGGTGTTGGCTTACACCACGCCAATCCCGGGCTCGCCGTGGTTCCTGGTCGTCAAGATTGACGTCAAGGAAGCCGATGCCGGGATTCATCGGGTGGCGTGGGGTACGGCGGCTGCCATCACGCTCGTGCTTGGCCTCATCTTCCAGCTCAGTCTTTGGCTGTGGAGTCGAGACCGCTGGCGGCGTGAGCAGGCGGCGCTGCTCGCGCGCCAGGAGGCGGAAGCGCGTTACCGCGTTTTGTACGAAAGGGCGCCTCTGGGGATTGCGCTGATCGGGTCTCTGACCGGCCGCATACATGAGGTCAATCCGCGCTATGCGACGATCATCGGGCGGACGCGTGAAACGTTGAAAACGATGGACTGGATGCAGATCGGCCATCCGGCCGACCGCGAGGCGGATCTCGCTACGCTGGCGCGTTTGAATGCCGATGACAGCACCGAATTCGAAGTGCAGCAACGCTGCCTGCGTCCCGATGGCTCAGTGGTCTGGATCAACATGGTGATTGCCCCGCTGGGAATCCAGATCACCGGGGGGCCCAGCCATGTTTGTATGGTTCAGGACATCACGGAGAGCAAACTGGCCGCGGCGACGATTCACCAGCGGACCCTGGAGCTTGATCAGTTCTTCACACTGAGCACGGATCTGCTCTGTATCGCCGATACGGAGGGGCGGTTCCTGCGGGTGAATCCCGCTTGGGAATCGGCACTCGGCCATACCGCCAAGGAACTCGAAAGTCGGGCATTCATTGACCTGGTTCACCCCGATGACCAGCCAGCGACCCTCAGGCAACTCGCGGACAATGTAGAGGGAGCGAAGGCCATCGATTTCCGCAATCGCTATCGGACAACACAGGGCGGCTACCGCTGGTTGGAGTGGCGGTCTTCACCGCCAGTCGGGACCTCCATCTTCGCGGTGGCCCGGGATATCACCCAGCGCATCGAAGCCGAGGAAGCCTTACGGCTTAGCCAGGCGTTGTTTGCCAGCGCCTTCCTGGACGCCTCCATTGGCATGGCATTGGTTGCCCCCAGTGGCCATTGGCTCAATGTGAATCCTGCGCTATGCCGACTGGTCGGCTACCAGGAAAACGAACTGTTGGCCGGTTCTTTCCAGGACATCACCCATCCGGACGATCTGCAGAACGACCTGGAATATGTCCGACGGATGCTGTCAGGCGAACTATCGACCTACCGCATGGAGAAGCGCTACGTCCACAAGTCGGGACACCCGATCTGGGTCTTGCTCAGTGTCTCGCTACTCCGCGACAACTGCGGGGCGCCCCTGCATTTCATCTCGCAAATGGTGGGCATCGACGACCGCAAGCGCATGGAGGAAGCCCAGTCCTTCCTGCTGCAGTGTGGTCTCCCCTCCGAGGGCGAGGAATTTTTCCGTGCGCTGGCACGGTATCTGGCCGCCAGCATCGGTGTGGAGTACATCTGTATCGACCGGCTGGAGGGCGATGGCCTGTTTGCCCAGACCGTCGCCGTTTACCACGACGGCCAATTCGACGACAACATACGGTATGCGCTGAAGGACACCCCCTGCGGCGCGGTGCTGGACGAGTCGGTCTGCTGCTACGAACGCCATGTGCGGCAATTGTTTCCGCAGGATGCCGCGCTCGCCGAATTGCAGGCGGAAAGCTACATCGGCACGGTACTGTGGGATTCCCAGGGCCACCCAATCGGCTTGATCGCTGCCATCGGCCGGCACCCTTTGCCCCACTCTGAGCGTGCCCGTACGCTGCTGGCGATGGTCGCACCGCGCGCCGGATGGGAATTGGAACGTCTCGAGGCGGAACGCCGTTTGCGCGAAAGTGAGGAGCGTCTTCGGGACATTCTCGATCATGCTCCAGCTCTGATCTTCATCAAGGATCTGGAAGGGCGCTACCTGCAGGTCAACCGGCGCTATGCGGCGTTCCTCGGGCGGGTGCCGCAGTCTCTCGCCGGTGCTGCCGTACACGCGGTCTTCCCACCGGAAGTGGCCGATGCCCTGGTCAGGCATGATCAGCAGGTGCGAGCTACGCAGGCGAGTATTCAAGAGGAAGAGATCCTGTGGGATCAGCAGGGTGTCCCGCATACCTTCCTGTCAGTGCTGTTCCCGCTCCGGAACACCCACGGCAAGATCTACGCCACCTGCGGCATCGCGACGGATATTTCCGATCGCAAGAAGGCTGAAATGGATTTACAGAGCCATCGGCAGCAACTGGAACGCCGAGTCGCGGAGCGGACCGCCGAACTTCAGGCACTCAACGAACAGCTCAGCGAAACCGTGTTCGCCCTGGAGAGCGCCGGCACCGCGATCTATCGCGTCGCAGAAGACACCGGTCAGATCCTGTATGCCAATTATCACGCGACCCAGATGTTGGGCTACTCAGCTGAGGGCATGCTGACCCTGCGGCTCTCTGACTTCGATGCGCAGTTCGATCGCCCCGATGCCTTCGCCGCAGCCGCGGCAGAAGTCCATACGAAAGGCTCGCTCCGTTTTGAAACGAGCCACCGCCATAAAGATGGCCATCCCATTCCCGTCGAGATGACGGTGCATGCACAACCCAGTCCTTCCGGCTCAGCCACGCGTTTGATTGCCTTCGCGGTCGACATCAGCGAACGCGAAAATGCGCGGCGCAATTTGGAACAGTATAAGGAGCGATTGCGGCTAGCGCTGGAAGCTGCGCATATCGGGACTTTCGAATGGGATTTGGCAAGCAACGTGGCAACCTGGGACGAATGGCACAAACGGCACTGGGGCTATCAACCCGATGACGATGTCGGAGCCTACAGTGATTTCACGCGAAGCGTGCATCCCGATGATCTGCCCCGAGTGGAGAAGGCCATCGTCGAAAGCCGTGAGAAACATGTGCGCTATGACGAGGAGTACCGCGTCATCTGGCCCGATGGCAGCATCCATTGGGTCAACGGTGTCGGCGAATTCGAATACCACCAAAATGGACAAGCGCTTCGCATGCTCGGTGTACTGCTTGATGTGACCGAGCGGAAGGTTGGTGAAATGGCCAAAGAGAAAGCACTGAGTGCTGCGGAGAACCTTGCCCGCTTGCGGCAGGAATTCGTGGCCAATATGAGTCATGAATTGCGCACGCCGTTGAACGGTATTCTCGGTTTTGCACAGATCGGGATGCGGCATTGCCGCGACGACGAGAAAGCACTCAATGCCTTCCATAAGATCGTGCAGTCCGGCAACCACTTGCTGGGCGTCGTCAATGACATCCTGGATTTCTCCAAGATAGAACAAGGCAAGCTGGTCATCGAAGCCCTGCCCGTTGACCTCCATCAGGCCATCGAGGAAGCCACGGATTACGTGCGCCCGTCGGCAAAGACCAGGAACTTGTCGCTACAGATGCACATTCCCCCCTCCTGCGATCGATGGGTACAGACGGACCCGCTGCGGCTGCGCCAGATTCTTGGGAACCTCCTGTCCAACGCGGTCAAGTTCACTGAAACCGGCACCGTGACCCTGTCCGCTGGCATCGATGACAGGGTTTTGAGGCTCGAAGTTGCCGATACCGGGATTGGGATGACACCGGCGCAGCAGGCCCGACTGTTCCAACCATTCGAACAGGCGGATGGCTCTTTTACGCGCAAGTACGGCGGCACCGGTCTCGGGCTGGCCATCACCGAGCGCCTGGTCCATCTGATGGGGGGCAGCATTCACGTCGAGAGCGCGCCGGGGGAAGGCAGCCGCTTCACCGTGCAGCTTCCCTACCGGGCGGCGCAAGATCCTTCGGTGTCCCCGCCAGAGGTGCTGGCGCAGACTGCGGATGCAGGCCAAGCCCTCGCCGGTCTTCGCGTGCTGCTTGTCGAAGATGATGAGATCAACCGGATCGTCGCGGAGGATCTGTTATCCACTCAGGGCGCCACAGTGACATCCGTCACTAACGGCGCCGAAGCCGTCCAGCAGATTCTGAGGGACGGGCCGGTCGCTTATGACGTGATCCTGATGGACTTGCAGATGCCGGTCATGGACGGCTTTACGGCAACCGCGCAGATACAGGGGATGGCGCCCGGACTTCCGGTGATTGCGCTAAGCGCTCACGCCTTTGAAGACGAACGCACCCGTGTTGAAGCCGCAGGCATGGTGGCTCACGTCTCCAAGCCCTATCGGCCGGCGACCGTCATCAGGACGATACTGACACATGTTCGTCGGTCCGCGAGCCCAACGGAGAACGATCATGGGGGAAGCTATTAATGGGCCTGCCGACTTGTAGGAGCCCAGCCCTCTGGGCGAACCGACCACGGCTCTGATCGAAGCACCTTCGCCGCGAGCGCTCGGCTCCTACAAAAAAACCGAAGCCCACCCTGTACGGGCCCAGCCCCTGGGCGAACCTGCCACTAAGGTTTCCCCGCGGCGGCTCGGTCTAGCCAATCGGCCACCTTCGCCACCAGGGCGCGCGGGTCGACCGGTTTGCCGATGAAGTCATCCATGCCGGCAGCTTCGCACACCGCGCGTTCCTCGGCCAAGGCGTTGGCCGTCATGGCGAGGATCGGCACGTTGGCCCGCCCGGGTAAAGCGCGGATTTGGCGAGCGGCATCGAGACCACTCAGGCGGGGCATCTGGATATCCATCAGAATCAGGTCGTAGGCGTGTGCGGCGGCCCGTTCGACGGCCTCGACCCCATCGACCGCCGCATCGACCGTGGCGCCTGTTTGCGACAGTAGCTCCAGCGCAACGACCCGATTGATCTCGTCATCTTCCACCAACAGGATGTGCCGCCCGGCAAGCTGCCCCGGCACCACCACGGCCTTGGGCGGCATGCCATCATCCTCTGCGGCGTCGCGCGTGGGCTGGACATCTCGGGTCAGACGAGCCGTGAACCAAAAGGTGCTGCCGCGTCCCGGTTCACTGACGACACCGACGCTGCCGCCCATCAACGCGGCGAGGCGCCGGGTGATGGCGAGCCCCAGCCCGGCGCCACCGTACGGGCGGGTCAGCGAGTTGTCCGCCTGTTCGAAGGCGCCGAATAGCCGTTCGAGCTGATCAGCAGGGATGCCCACGCCGGTATCCTGCACTGCGAAGCGCATCAGCGTGCCTGCCGCGTCGTCCTGCTCGCTCGACACGCGCAGCGTGATCTGCCCGGACTCCGTAAACTTCACCGCGTTGGATGCCAGATTCAACAAGGCCTGACAGACTCGAGTCCGGTCGCCGCTGACCAGCCCGCCGGCCCAATCCATCTCGACGCAAAGCCGCAGCCTTTTCGCCCTCGCCGCTTCGCCAATCATGCTGACCACGTCCCGGACAACGTGCTTCGGATCGAAAAAGCTCACGTTGAGGTCGAATTTTCCGGCTTCGATCTTGGCCAGGTCGAGGATGGCGTCGATCACACGCAAGAGGTGCCAACTGGCGGCATCGATGCGGTCCAACTGGTCTGCCTGTTGCGCGTTGACCCCGCTGTGCCGTACCAGGTAGGCCATGCCGGTAATCGCATTCAAGGGCGTCCGCAACTCATGGCTCATGTTGGCCAGGAAGGCGGTCTTGGCCCGGCTGGCTGTTTCGGCCGCCTCCTTCGCCTGCACCAGCTCCACCGTTCGCTGCCGGACCACTTCCTCCAGCTGATCGCGATGCAGGCTCAATTCGCTATTGGCTTCCTGTAGTCGCAAACGGGCCAAGCCCGTCTCGCCGATCAGTTTGGCCAGCCGGGCCAGGAAATCCATCATCCGGCGCACCTGCTCCGGCGAGAAGACGGGCGTGTTGGCCACCGCCTGCAGATAGGGCTGCGGATCGAAGCCAAATTCCGCCGCCTGCCGTTCGAATAAATCGCGGTCAGGCGGTTCGAAGAAGAATTGTCCCGTGAAGAAATTCGCCATGTGTTCGCCGCCGATACTGATGGGCACGGCTACATCCACGAGGCCATTCCGGCACCGGTACACGTTGTACGACTCCCCGCGGCTCAACTGCCCGGCGAGCACGGTATCGCTTTCCAGACAGCGTTGGGCCGTGGCTGGATTCGCGCGGTGGAACTGAGTGCAGACGGGTTGCCAGCCGGAGGCGACCAGGATGCTGCCCTCGAGGTCCAGTATTGCGGTAACGGCACCGGTCAGGCGGGTAAAGCCGTCGCACAGTTCCTGCAACTCCCCTATGTCGACGAGATCACGAAAATTCATGACCGCTCCACCTGGCTATATCGTTCGGCGAGTCAAAGTATATGCTGTGGGTGAGTAGGGACGTCAGGGCCGCGGCGCCGCGATGCTTCGAGCGCCGAAAGACCGTCGTCCGCGGGAAAGCCTCACCGCTCCGCAAGCCGTGCCTGCTCCGTTCTCGCCCTGCAACACACCCCCCGAAAATCCCGCTATGTCACGACTCCCGCGCCAAACGTCCCCGAAGCGGCAACCGATCGATGAACTCTACCTGTCCAGTCAGATGCTGGAACTGGCAGAGCGTTCCGCGAAGGGGGGGTCCTGGCACTGGGACATCAAGCAAGATCAGCTCACCTGGTCGCCCGGGCTGTTCCGGCTGTGGGGGAAGGATCCGGCCACGGATCGGCCGAGCTTTGCGCTGTGGGCGAACTCGCTTCACCCTGACGACCGGCAGGGGGCCCTGGATCAGGTTACCGCCGCGTTGCAGCGGCCAGGTCCCATTTTCCTGCGGTATCGTGTCATCCGCGAGGATGGCGTCACGCACTGGTTCGAGTCCTATGGGCAGCTCTATTGCGACGCTACCGGGAAGCCCGATCACATGTGCGGCTTCTGTCTCGATGTCGATGACCGCGTCAGGCTGGCCCAGGAAAAGATCGACCTGGAACATCACCTCGCCGCAGTCCAGCGCCTGGAATACCAATTACGCCAGAAGCAACAGCAGCTCGAACATACGCTGAACGCCTCCGGCTTGGGGCTATGGGACCTTGATATACCGTCCGGCCGGGTCATCTGCGATGAGCGTTGCTGCAAAATTTTGGGCTACGAGCCAGACACGTTTCCTGCAGGGCAGGCAGGGTGGGAGGGGTTGATCCATCCGGAGGATCGCGAGCGTTTTCTGGCGGTCAGGGCAGCGCACTTTGTCGGTGAGACAGAGACCTACCGCAATGAATACCGCGTACGTCATCGGAATGGGCATTATGTCTGGATCCGATCCAGTGGTCGCGTCGTCGAGTGGGACGCCGACGGTCACCCGCTTCGCTGCATCGGCACGATCCAAGACATCAGCAGCGAGCGGCGTCTTTCGATGGAGGGGCTCGGTCTGCTCGAACGAATCGAAGCCCTGGTGCGAGAGGTTACGGACAGAAACGCTCACCACTCCTCCCACGAACACCGCCAGAACGCGTCTCCGGCCGATACCTTGAGTCGCCGGCAGCGACAGATCCTGGTATTGATTGCCACGGGCATGACGTCGGGCCAGATCGCCGAACGACTGGGCATTGCCACCGGCACGGTCATCAGCCATCGCCGGGAACTGATGCGCAAACTCCAACTGCATAGCACCGCAGAAGTCACCTCCTTTGCGATGCGCCACCAGCTGATCCCGGGCTGACTTCCAACCGTACACCCCAGCCACGCTGGCCATGCCATCAAGACACCTCAATGCATGGTGGCTTTCTGCCACATAAGAGGGATACTCAAAGCCCGCGCCAACGTTTCTAATAAAACCGAAATGCCGGTTCATCAAACATTCCGGCGGTCGCTTCACTCATCTCAAGAACGCCCCCGGTTCCTGCCTCGGGCAGACTCTCCCTCGCGGCCGAGGGGTTCCCGCTAGAGCCAGAGAATCCGCGCCAGAAGGTCTTCGCCCGACTAGGCCATGAGCCACTCAACACCAACTTCGAATGCTGCGCTCGGCGGGGAATGCTTCTCCGTGGGTACCGAGATGGGGCGGTTGATGAGCGCCTTCGACTGGTCGACCACCCCCCTCGGACCGGCGGAAACCTGGTCGCCGGCACTGCGGATGAAGGTCCGGTTCATGCTGGCGAACTGCTTCCCGCTGTTGCTGTGGTGGGGACCGGAGTACACCTCGCTTTACAACGATGCGTACCGCCCCATATTGGGCACCAAGCATCCAGAGGCCTTGGGGCAGCCCCTCCATGCGTGTTGGCGAGAGATCTGGCCCATCCTGCAGCCGCTGGTCGATACGCCGTTTCACGGCGGACCGGCGACCTGGAACGAAGATCTCCTGCTGGAAATCAACCGCCGGGGTTTTGTCGAAGAAGCCCACTTCACGATCGCCTACAGTCCCGTTCCGGACGAGACGGTGCCCGGCGGCATCGGGGGGGTGCTGGCAACGGTCCACGAAATCACCGGTCAGGTCGTCGGCGAGCGCCGCCTCGCGGTGCTGCGCGATCTGGGTGCACGATCGGGCGCGGCGAAGACCGCCGAGCAGGCCTGCGCGATCAGCGCCGAGGCGCTCGCGGCGCACGCCCGGGATATTCCGTTCGCCCTGTTCTATCTGATCGTCCCGGATCGTAAGACGGCCCGTCTCGTCGGAACGACCGGGATGGTGACGGCGCAGCCAGCCTGCCCTGCCCTGGTGTTCCTGGCGAGCGACGGGCCGGACGAGGGGCCCTGGCCGCTGCGTGAAACCCTCCGTAGCAACGCCCCGCAGACCGTGCCGGATCTGATGACCCGCCTGGGCCAACACCTCCCACCGGGGCCCTGGACCGATCCGCCACAGACCGCGGTCGTGGTGCCCCTGCGTCCCGGCAAGACGCACGAACCGGTCGGGTTTCTGGTGGTAGGCATCAGCGCGCGGCTGGCCCTGGACGATGCGTATCGCGACTTCCTGAGCCTCGTTGCCGCACAGATCGCCGCGAGCGTGAGCGCCGCCCGGGAATTCGAGCACGAGCAGCAGCGCGCCGCTGCCCTGGCGGAGCTCGACCGGGCCAAAACCGTCTTTTTCTCCGACGTCAGCCACGAATTCCGTACGCCGCTGACACTGATGCTGGGCCCGATCGAGGAATTGCTCGCGCCCGACAACACGATGGTACCGCCCGCCGCGCGGGGACTGTTCGAGGTGGCGCACCGCAACAGCTTGCGGCTGTTGCGCCTGGTCAATTCGCTGCTGGACTTTGCGCAGATCGAGGCAGGCCGCCGGCAGGCGGTTTTCGAGCCCACGGATCTGGCGGCCCTCACGACCGATCTCGCCAGCGCGTTCCGCGCGGCCACCGAACGCGCCGGCTTGCGGCTTGTCGTGGACTGCCCCCCGCTCGCGGAGCCGATCTGGGTGGATCGGGACCTGTGGGAGACGATTGTCCTGAATCTGGTCTCCAACGCCTTCAAGTTCACCTTCGAGGGGCAGATCACCGTCACGCTCCGAACCGGTGACGTGTCCGCTGAACTGTGCGTTGCCGATACCGGCATGGGGATTCCCGCCGCGGAAATGCCGCGGCTGTTCGAGCGCTTCCACCGGGTGCTGAACCTCGCTGGTCGCACCTATGAGGGCAGTGGTATCGGCTTGGCGCTCGTGCAGGAACTGGCCAAGCTGCACGGTGGCTCGGTCGCCGCCAAGAGCCAGCCGGGGGTAGGCTCTACATTCCTGGTTGCCATTCCACGCGGTAACGCTCATCTCCCGCCCGAACAGATCGGGACCCCACGCCGACCGGCCTCGACGACCGCCCGCGCGGCGCCCTTCGTCGAAGAGGCTCTGCGCTGGCTGCCGGAGTCCCTCATCGAGGCGACCGCACCCTTGCTGCCGCAGGACTTGCTGCCGCTGCCTCGTCCCGCGAATGACGCGATGGTGGTCAGCCGGCCCCGGCTGCTCGTGGCGGACGATAACGCCGATATGCGCCAATCCCTGGAACATCTCCTGGGCCTCCTGTACGATGTGGAAGCGGTGCCTGACGGACAGGCGGCGCTGGAGGCAGTCCACCGCCGCCGGCCGGATTTGATATTAAGCGACATCATGATGCCGCGCCTGGATGGCCTCGGCCTAGTCCGTAAACTCCGGGCGGATGCGGCCATCCAGACCATACCGCTGATCCTGCTCTCGGCGCGGGCGGGCGAAGAATCCCGCATCGAGGGTCTGCAGGCCGGTGCCGACGATTACCTGATCAAGCCGTTCAGCGCTCGCGAGCTGCTCGCCCGTATTGCCGGTCATCTCCAGCTGGCGCGGCTGCGGCAGGAGTCCGCGGCGGCGATCCGCGAGCGGGAGGAACGGTTGCGCGCGCTGATCAAAGCCAGCTCGGATGTCGTTTACCGGATGAGCCCCGACTGGCGCGAGATGCGTTATCTCAACGGCCGTGATTTCATTCCGGACACGATCCAGCCGACCCGGACCTGGCTGGAGAAGTACATCCACCCCGATCATCAGGGCGATGTCCTGGCCGTCATCAACGAGGCTATCCGCACCCAAAGCACGTTCGAACTGGAGCACCAGGTCTTACGCGTTGACGGCAGCCTGGGCTGGACCTTCTCGCGGGCGATCCCGTTGTTCGATGGGCGGGGCGATGTCACCGAGTGGGTAGGAATGGCGACCGACATCACCGCCCGCAAGGAAATCGAGCAGCAGATGCGGCGTGATCTCGACGCGATGAACTGCCTGCATCAACTCGGTACGCTGGCGGCGCATGACGGCGATCTGGCGCCCGTTCTGACGAAAGTCGTCGACACGGCCATCGCCATCAGTGCGGCGGATTTCGGCCACATCCAGTTGGTCGATCCGGCCAGCGGCGGGCTGCGCATCGCGGCGCAGCGCGGCTTTTCGCGCGGGTGGCTCGAATTCTGGAATGCCGCCGACAGAGGCCATGGTGCCTGTGACGCAGCGCTGGAAAGCGGCGAGCGCGTGATTGTCGAAGACATCGAACGCAGTCCCATCTTCATCGACACGCCGGCCTTGGGCATTCAGCTCGAAGCCGGCGTGCATGCCGTGCAATCGACCCCGCTGATCAGCCGGTCGGGAGCGATCCTGGGCGTGTTCTCGACTCACTACCGGACGCCCCACTGCCCTGACGAGCGTAGCCTGCATCTGCTCGATCTGCTCGCCCATGAGGCGGCCGCAATCATCGAGCACGCTCAAAACGAAACGGCGCAGCGAGACAGTGCCGCGGCACAACAACGTCAACGGGAATTTCTCGAATGCGTGATCAACCATGCGGGGGCGTGCATTGCCGTGCTCAAGGGGCGCGACTTGCGCTACGTGCTGGTCAATCCGGCGTTCGAGGCCTTCACCCAGGGCGTGCCGATGGTCGGGCGAACCTATCGTGAGCTGTTTCCCGAAGCGGCGGCGGCGGGTGCCGAAGCGCGGCTGGAGCAGGTGCTGGAGACCGGTGAGCCATGGCATGTGGAGGCCTATCGCGCACCCGTTCCCGGCTTTCCCGATGCGCTCTGGCAAGGTCATGTCGTCCGTCTTCCCAGCATTCCGGGCGAGGAGGCGTCGCTATTGGCCGTGGTCTGGGAAATCACCGCCCTCAAGCAGGCCGAGGCGGCGTTGGAGGAAACGCGGTTACTACTGGAGGAAGGCCAGAAAATTGCCCATCTGGGCAGTTTCGAGTACCTCGTAGCCACGCAAACCACGCGGTGGTCGGAAGAGAAATACCGGATCTACGGACTGGACCCGGCCGATCCGTCACCGTCTTACGACTGGCTGCTGCAGCAATGTATTCATCCCGACGATAAAGAGTTGCTGCAAGCGACCTTTACGGTGGCCCTGCAAAGCCGCTCGATCTACGAACTGGAACACCGGATCGTGCGGCCCGACGGCAGTACCCGATGGGTCTACGACCGCGCGCACCCCCACTTCGACGAGCAGGGCGAACTCGTTCGCTATGTCGGTACGACGCTGGACATCACCGACCGCAAGGAAAGCGAACTGAATCTGTGCCGGATGCGCGATGCGCTCGCCGCCAGCGAGGACCGTTTCCGGTTGGCCATGGATGCCGCCTCGGAAGGTATCTGGGACTGGCACCTCGACACCGGGGCGGTTTACTACAGCCCGGGCTATGCCACGATGCTGGGTTACGCGCCGCAGGACTTTACCTGGAATGTCAGCACCTGGCTCCGGCTGCTGCATCCCGATGATGCCGAGGCCACGATCCAGCAAGCCCACCGGCGCCTGCTCGAAACCGGATGCTATGCGCTCGAGTTCCGGCTGCGCTGCCGCGATGGCAGTTACCGCTGGATCCTGAGCCGCGGCAAGGTGGTGGAATGCGATGCCGATGGGACACCCCGGCGGGCCATCGGAACCCACGTCGACATCACCGAACTCAAGGAAGCCCGTCAGGTGGCCGAGGCGGCCAACGTCGCGAAGAGCGCCTTCCTCGCCAACATGAGCCATGAGATCCGCACACCGCTGAATGCGATCACCGGCATGGCGTATCTGATCCGGCGCGGTGGTGTCAGTCCGGAGCAGGCCGAACGGCTGGACAAGCTGGAAACTGCTGGCCAACACCTGTTGGAGATCGTCAGCGACATCCTGGACCTGTCGAAGATCGAGGCAGGGAAACTCAGCCTCGCCGCCGCACCCGTCAACATCGAGACGGTGGTGGCCAATGTCATCACCATCTTGAGCGCCAAGGCGCGGGAAAAACAACTGGTGCTGGAATCGTCCGTCGCGCCACTGCCCCCCCACCTGCTGGGTGATCAGACGCGCCTGCAGCAAGCCTTGCTCAACTATGGCAATAACGCCGTCAAGTTCACTCCCCAGGGGCGCATCACCCTGCGGGTCAGCGCGCTGCAGGAGGATGCGACGACGGCAATCGTCTTGTTCGAAGTCACCGACACCGGGATTGGCATCGCGCCGGAACACCTGGAGCGGCTGTTTCACGAGTTCGAGCAGGCCGACAACACGATCACCCGCAAATATGGCGGTACCGGCCTGGGCCTCGCCATCACCCAGCATCTGGCTGAACTGATGGGGGGCGAAGTCGGGGTCGAATCCCATCCGGGCGCCGGCAGTTCCTTCTGGTTTACCGCGCGATTGAAGAAAGGCGGGGCCGTAGATGAGCGACACGCAGACCACTCAACCGACGACCCGGAAACCGTGCTCAAGCGCGACTATTCGGGCACCCGAATCCTGCTGGTGGAGGACGACCCCATCAATCGGGAAGTCGCCCTCAGTCTGCTGGAAGATTTTCCCTTCGTCGTAGTTGCAGCCGAAGACGGCCTACAGGCGCTGGACCAGGCCAGCCACAACCCCTATGACCTGATCCTGATGGACCTGCAGATGCCGCGGATGGACGGACTGGAGGCAACCCGGCAGATCCGGCGCTTGCCCCATCACGCCACCACACCGATTCTGGCGCTGACCGCCAACGCCTTCAAGGAAGACGAGGCACACTGCGTCGCGGCCGGCATGAACGGGTTCATTACCAAGCCGGTGCCTCCCAAGGAACTCTATGCGATGCTGTTACTTTGCCTGAAGCCGCCGTCCGAGCATCGGAGAAAGGCCAGCTCGCCGGCTGGCCGGCGTCATGCAACGCGAGATGACCCGCTGGATCACGCCATCCAGGTCCATCGACGGTGGGTGGCGCGTTTCGAAAGCAGCGTCGAAGGTATCAACATTGGCGGTTTCGATGTCACCAAAGCGAGCGATTCCAGCGCCTGTGAATTCGGTCAGTGGCTCGAAAGCCCCGCTGCCCGTGATCGCCTGGATGCCTCGCACCGCATGCAGCTCAACGACCTGCACCAAGCATTCCATGCCATCGCCGGCACCCTTGCCGCCCAGCTCAACCACGGCGACAGCGGGGAGGCAGTACAGCGGGGCCTAGCCGAACTCGACACGCTATCGCGACAGATCGTCGACCGACTGACGGCAATTCAGAGCCAGGACCAAGTCACGCGAAAAGAGTAATCGGAGTCATCGCTTTGACGCGGGATGACACATGATGCGAGGCGCCGGATAGGGTTCCTGGAGCTGGCCTGTTGGCAGTCAGTGTCGTGATCCGGACCTGAACGAGTTCAGCCCTTCAGGTAATGGGAATGGCCTACGGAGTTTCGCTGGGCTCCGAGCTTCCTACCCACACGCCCCAATCGCCCCGCACGCCGTGCAGAAGTTGCAGCCGTCCTTGCGGATGACGGCGTAGTTGCCGCACTCGGGGCAGCGCTTGCCGGGGCGGACTTCCATCGCGCCGGCGGTGGCCGGGCGCAGCGGCACGACGTTGTCGGCCTCGAAATGCAACAGCCCCATTTCCTCGATCGGGTAGCCGTCCTCGTCCAGCAGGCCGAGCCGTGCGTAGCGGTGCAGGATCAGCCGGGCCAGATAGGCGATCGTCGAGGGGGTGTTCTGCTGCCGGTGCTCGCCCGGCACCCAGGCCAGGAAGTCGCCGCGCGGTTCGGGGAAATCGGCGAGCTGGCGCAGCTTGGCGCCGATCCAGGCCGGATCGATCACGCGCATGTCGAAGGACAGCGACTTGCACAGCCCGTCGAACAGCCGCGGGTACTCGCCCGATAGCCACAGCGAATACGGCCGGCGCTGGCCATTCGGCAGCTGTAGTTCCTTCAGGAACAGCACGCAGTCATCCCCGGTAGCCGGGTTGATCACGTCCACGGTCCACGACAGCGTGCCGTCGGTGCCGGTCTTGGGTTCCTTGGGCGACATCAGGGCATCGAGTACCGGCGTCGGGCCGGGATGGTCGAAAGCGCCGAGCTGCGCGCAGCGGTAATGCACCAGCCGGGCGAAGCCGGCGATCAGGCTCGGCACGCGCACCGGGTCACCGTCCGGTGGGAACGGCAGATCGAAGGCATCGTCGCCCTGGGCCCGCATCAGGCTGGCGAGCTTGGCCTTGAGCCAGCCGCGGTCATTCGAGCGCAGATCCATCGACAGCGACTTGGCCAGTGCCCCGAGGCCGCGTGGCTGTTCGGCGCCGTTGACCCAGACCTCGAACGGGTGGTTCTCGCCGTTCTCGATGTGGCCGACGAATAGCGCGAAGCTGCCGCGCGGGTGATCGACCATGTAGGTCCAGGCCGGATTGCCGCCGGCCGGGCGCGGGCGCTTCCGCCAGCGCAGCGAGGCCAGGGCCGGTTCCGGCAGCGATTCCAGCCGCAGGCGCCGGTCGGGATCGGTGTCGGCGAAGTCGTCCGAGTCAGCCGCTTCAGGTTCCGGGCCATCCGCGACCAGCACCTGACCGACGACCGCGTTGGGCCGGTAGGTCGCGAGGCCCTTCAGGCCGGCCTTCCAGGCTTCGAAATAGAGATCCTGGAAGTCGGCATAGGGGTAGTCGGCCGGGACGTTGACGGTCTTCGAGATCGACGAGTCGATGTAGGGCTGCACCGTCGCCAGCATGCGCATGTGGTCCAGCGCGGCGATCTCCAGTGCGGTCACCCAGTGCGACGGCAGATGGGCGATATCGCCGCCCCGGGCGCGGTACAGCCGGTAGGCGTGGTCCTCGACCGCGTATTCCTCGACACTGCCGTCGGCCGCGCGCTTGCGGCGGGTGTAACTCCACGAGAACGGCGGTTCGATGCCGTTCGAGGCGTTGTCGGCAAAGGCCAGGCTGATGGTGCCGGTCGGCGCGATCGCCAGCAGATGGCTGTTGCGAATGCCGTCCCGGCGGATCGCCTCGCGCAGCTCCGCAGGCAGCCGCGATGTGAAGCCGGAGGCCAGGTACGGTTCGGCCTCGAACAGCGGGAAGGCGCCTTTCTCGCGCGCCAGCTCGACCGAGGCGCGATAGGACTCGTCGCGCATCACTGCGGCCACGCGCGCCGCCAGCTCCCGCGCGGCGTCGGTGTCGTAGCGCAGACCCAGCATCAACAGCGCATCACCCAGGCCGGTGAAACCCAGCCCGATGCGGCGCTTGGCCATGGCCTCGCTGCGCTGCTGCGGCAGGGGCCAGAAGGTCAGGTCCAGCACGTTGTCGAGCATGCGCACCGCAGTGCGGACCAGGGCACCGAAGCCGGCGAGATCGAACTCGGCCTGGGCTTCGAAGGGCTCGGAGAGAAAGCGCGTCAGGTCGATCGATCCCAAACAGCAGCAGCCGTAATCGGGCAGCCATTCTTCGGCGCAGGGGTTGGTGGCCTCGAAGCGCTCGCAGTAGGCCAGGTTGTTGTCGTCGTTGGCGCGGTCGACGAACAGCACGCCGGGTTCGGCGTGGTCGTAGGTGCTGCGCATGATGCGGTCCCACAGCTCGCGGGCGCGCACTGAACGGTAGACCCACAGCCCGTCCTCGCGCTGGGCGGCACCGGCAGCCTTCTGCTCGTCCGAGGGTTCGGCCGGATGGACCAGCGCCCAGGACGCATCGGACGCGACGGCTTCCATGAACGCATCGGTCACGGCCACCGAGATATTGAAGTTGCTGAGTTCCCCGGCGGTGTCCTTGGCCTGCACGAAGTCGAGCACATCCGGGTGGTCGCAGCGCAGCACGCCCATCTGCGCGCCGCGGCGGGCCCCGGCCGATTCCACCGTTTCGCAGGAGCGGTCGAACACGCGCATGTAGCTGACCGGCCCGCTGGCGCTGCTGGCGGTGCCGCGCACCCGGGCACCTTTCGGCCGGATGCGCGAGAAGTCGTAGCCGACCCCGCCGCCGCGGCGCATGGTTTCGGCCGACTCGGTCAGCGCGGTGTAGATGCCCGGCTTGCCGTCCTCGCAGCACGAGACCGAATCGCCGACCGGCTGCACGAAGCAGTTGATCAGCGTGGCTTCGATGTCGGTGCCGGCGGCCGACAGGATGCGTCCGGCCGGGATGAAACCCTGGCGCAAGGCGGTCAGGAATTGCGGCTCGAAGGCGCCGCGGCGGGCCTCGGGTTCGACCGAGGCGATGGCGCGGGCGACGCGGGCGAACACGTCCTCGGCGCTGGTTTCGCCGTGCTTGGCGTACTTTTCGAGCAGAACGTCGCGGGAGATGGGTTGGAGGTTCATAGCCGGTAGGTCACACGGGTAATGGTCGAGGGAGGATAGGACCGCAGTGTGGGATCATAGAAAAATAATGTCAGCGATCCGACCGCCGAGTATCTCCGATCGGTCGTGATTCGGGTGTGACAAAGGCGACATTACGGCGCTCGCTGCTGGGAATCTTTGTTGAGGAGGCTGGCCATGTGGAGAAAAGTCGGGATTGTGGTGCTGATGGCGGGTTTGCTGTCAGCTTGTGCGGTGGGTCGGAAGCAGGACTATCTGTCGGCCAGTCCCAGCTTCTCTTCCGCGGTCGCTAGCCGCTTGGCGGTCGGGGTACAGGACCGCCGTCCCTACATTCTGGACCATGACAAGGACGAAGATTTCGTCGGCTTGCAGCGCGGCGGCTACGGCAATCCGTTCGATGTCTCGACCAAGTCGAAACAGCCGCTCGCGGACGACATGGCGAAGGTGCTGACGAAGGCCCTGACTCAGTCGGGCGCTCGGGTGACCACGGTCAAGCTGGCGCCGGCCTTATCGAGGGACCAGGTCATCGCCGCGTTGCGGGCCGCTCCCGCCGACAAGTTGCTGCTGCTGTCTCTGAAGGAATGGAAGTCCGATACCTACCAGGGCACGGAGATTATCTACGACGCCGAAATGGAAGCCTTCGATGCCGGTGGGAAGCGGCTGGCTCACCAGCGGATCGAGGGTACCGATCAGCTCGGCGCTGCGTTCTGGGATCCGCAGTCCCAGGCGCAGGAGGAAGTGCCGAAGTCCTTCCAGCGGAAACTCGAGATCCTGTTTGCCGGCGACGTCGCCAAGGCCCTGAGTAAGTGATCGACCACGGGTCGTCTGGCGTGCCCAGCCGTTCCGTCTGCCGTCCCAAGCAACATCTGGAGGCGGCGGGCAAGCTCTATCCAAGGGCTTGGAAGCTGATCGATGCGATGCGCGCCGATCGGGGACGCGGGTTGCCGGAGTGGCCCGAGTGGTGTTTCGTGCCGCTGGCCGCGAGCGCTGCGGTGGTCAACGAAGGCGCCAGCGAGACAGAGGTTCTTTCGCGCGTGGTCGATATGGGCCGTCTCGCTGCCTTGGCGGCATGGCGGGTCAGTCAGGGCGTCTACCGCTTCGACCCGGAGGTCTACGCGGCGGTTCGCTCGACGCCGCTCAGTGGCGAGTTGCCGTGTGACGTGCTGTTCCGGCTACCAGAGTGGTGCGTCTATGTCGAAACGCCCGGCATGACGTTCAGCGGTGGCCAGTTGCACGGGTTCTTCGCGCACCTGGAATGGGATCCCCGCGACGGCCGCGCGGAATTACGGCTGCTGCTCGATCTCGAAGGGGCCTTGCTGCCCGCGCCGCTGCATCTTGGTCCCTGGAGCCTCGATGAGGCGTTGCGGCGGGTGATCCAGGCAGGCATCGAAGAAGGCCGGGCCCACGGCTTCCTGACGCCGGGGGTGACGGGACTACCCAAGGGCGGGCCACCAGCACCGACGGAATATGCCCCGCTCCTCTCGTTGCTGCTCTATCTCTGCGCTCAGAATGCGGAGATCGGCGACGGTCGCCGCCAGCCCGAGCGCCCCCAGCCGAAGCGCACCAAGCACGGGGAGCGCTTGTTTCCGCCGAACCGGCCGACGGTCTGGGACGTCGGCTCGCGGCTGGGCGCGGCGTTGCGGCGTGCGGCCGGTGTGGAGGACATATCGAATGAGACGACGAGTGCGATGCGTGGGTCTGCCCGGCCGCACATCCGCCGGGCGCATTGGCACACCTACCGGGTCGGGCCGGGTAAGGCCGATGCGCTGCTGAAGTGGTTGCCGCCGATTGCGGTCAACGTGACCGATCCGGATGCGCTGCCGGTGACGGTGCGGAGTGTTGGGGGCGGTGGGTAGCTCGCGCGGTGAGCGGGAGAAGTGTCTCAAGTTGTGACAGGTTTCGATTGGGGCGGACTGGTCTCAGACCTTACCCTGGGAGCGTCCCGGGGCCTTCGATCTTCGCCTCAGCGAAGGTCGGTGTGCGCCCCAGATGAGACACCACTGAGGGCAGATGGCGCGTTTTAGATCTGAACCGTCATCCGGAACACATTCCCAGCCGACAAGTCCTTGGCCACAGCGGACATTCACTTTTGCTGAATACGGGCTATTCAACAATTGGAGCTTTGTTCCAGGCGGGCCCGGTAATCGTCTCCATTGACAGGCAATTAGCGCAGAGCGAAACAGAAAACTGTCACGCTGATCGAAGCAGCTTAGGGCTGCAGGCCTTGCGCACTACCGGGCGCGTCTCCTTCATACCGGCAACGTCGGATCTTTGAAAGAGATCGCCGAGGCCGAGCGCATGGATCCCAGGTAGATCAGGCGGATTACCTGATTGGCATGGGTGGGGTTGGGTTTGGTGAAAAGCTCGAATGCTTTTTGAATAGGTTCAACCCCGGCCACCTCGTTGGTATTGCAGGGGCTTGCCGGCGTAACAGGACCAAACGCCACCCTCAGCGTCGCAAGCCTTTCGGTCCGTCGTGACCGCTGATTCTGGAGGCCAGCTGAAACGTCCGGTCACGTTGCTCAGAAATCAACGGTCATCTTCATCCGGAATACACACCCAGCATCCGAATGTGACTTGAAAGTGTGAAACCCCACTCCTTCTCACATCTTCATGTGATCCCACACAGATTGACAGAGTTTTTTCGTAAGCGCAGCATCGGTGACATCCAATCGCGATTCCGCCAGTTACGAATTACCGAAGATACCCTATATGCTAGCGATCGACAGATGTGCAGAAAAGGTATGACTTCAACGCATCCACACACTAGGCAGACTTGACATGAAGCAGACCCAGACCTTTCGTCATCGACCATTGGCTTTGGCCATCGCACTGGCGCTGGCCCCCCCCGTCCACGCAGGCACGATCAACGTCGGGACCGCAGGTTGTGGCCTCGCGGACGCCATCAGAGCGGCTAACTCGGACGCACCCTCGGGCGGCTGCCCAGCGGGCAGTGGTGCCGACACGCTGCGCCTTATGAAGCCAACCTTCACGAAAACCGGCCCTGATGACCTCACCTATGGTCCTACTGGCTATCCGTTGGTAACGAGCCAGATCACCATTCAAGGGGACCCCGATGGCAACGGGGTTGGTGTCTTGGTACAGCGATCAAGCGCTGCTGGAACGCCCGCATTTCGCTTATTCACAGTCGGCCAAGGTGGTGACCTGACGCTTGACCATGTCATGGTCAAGAATGGATCGGTCGTTGCAAAGAACTACTGGTCCCCGCATATGGTATCTGCAATATACAATAAAAGAGGTTTTCTCACCGTCGCGCACAGCGTTATAAGTGGGAACAAAACTCAAGATAATTCTCCATTTCCACAGTTCCGCAATTGCACCATCGGGTCCGAGGGTGGTTTTATTCCCGCGGAAACAAAAATTGTTGATTCCATCATAGCGGATAATATTGGCTGTGGAATTGAAGTTACCGCTACATATCCGGAAAGAGGTAACAAGCTCAGTGTGCTTCGCAGCACAATCTCTGATAACAGTGGGGACGGGCTTCGGTGTGACCCTTGGCAGGATCTTTGCTCAATCGAAGATAGCCTGATAAGTGGTAACAGAAATGGAATAGGGGGTGGGCTAGGGTCAGTGACGGTAGTCAAAACGCGTGTCACAGGAAATAGTTGTAGAGGCATATGGGCAAGCTACGCTGACCTAAAGGATTCCGAGGTATCCGTAAATGGCTGTGAGGGGGTTAATGTTCTGGGGGTGGATGCCGTAAACTCAACGATTAGCGGAAACCTAGAAGGTATACGTGTGGATGGGGATAATTCGTCAGGCCCGACGAGCACGCTCATTAATAGTACAGTTATCGGAAATAATGGTATGGGGGCTGGACTAGGATTTTCCGCCGCGATTGTTAACTCCATAGTCTCAGGCAATAAGTATCTCGATTGCGACGCAGCGTATATTAACTCTATAACAGGCAGTTTAATTGGTGACGGAAGTTGCGACGCCGTGGCACGAGGCGCTTTGACCGGAGATCCCAAGCTAGCTCCACTCCTCGACAATGGCGGCCCGACATTGACTCACGGACTGCGCTTCGGTCTGAGTCCTGGCATCAATGGCGGTGATCTCAGCAACTGTCAGCAAACCGATCAACGCGGCGCCGCTCGCCCGCAGGACGGCACGTGCGACATCGGCGCCTTTGAACTCATCACCAAGGTTCAGCCATCTGTTGCCTCGGTAGACGCCTTCTTCACGGCTGCTGTTCAAGGGAAGACACTTCGAGGAACGGGCACTGGGACCATGCCGGGCTTCCGTGTCAGCGC
Source organism: Methylolobus aquaticus (assembly GCF_054172105.1). Lineage (NCBI taxonomy): Bacteria > Pseudomonadati > Pseudomonadota > Gammaproteobacteria > Methylococcales > Methylococcaceae > Methylolobus > Methylolobus aquaticus. Next base: position 1,550 of record NZ_JBSYXP010000019.1, on the reverse strand, counting down.
CGTTCGACAGCAAGTGCGCGTTTCCGGCGACCTTGTGAGCCAGGGCAAAACTAACGAAGCCTGCACACAACTGGCTCAGACTTTGACACACATCGACACTGACGGCGCTTCGCCGGACGTAAATGATTATGTGACCGGCGCGAGTTCACCTGGAATGGTTTCTCGATTGAAAGCGGTTCGTACTAAGCTTGGGTGCAGTTGAAGGACCGTCGACATTCCGCGTCAACACTCCGCTTTAATCCGCGCGCCGATACTGCAGGCCAGAGCCTCGGCGCACAGCACCGCGCCCAGCCCTCCTCGGTAATTCGCTCGGAGTTCTTTATACTTGAATGTATCTTCTATGCAACTCAGCATCAGCCATGAGCATCGCCCGCAACATCGCCGATCGCCGCAGGACTCTCGGCTGGACCCAGCGTGAGCTGGAGAAGGCGGCGGGTTTTACGCAGGCGCAGATCAGACGTATCGAGGCTGACAAGGCCGCGAGAACATTACCTTCCTGAGTTTGCGCAAGCTGGCGAGGCCTTCGGCTGCAGCGTAGTCGACCTGTTGACCGACGCAGACCGGTGCCCGCCTCGGGGTCGCTGCCGACCGGAAAAGTGTCACAAGTTGAGACAGTTTTCTATTCGGCTATGGCGCCGTGCGAACCAGTGCGATGACCGACCAGAATGTCGTTAAGAGCCTAGTTTTAAGCGACCTCAGAAGAACCTGAAGTCGCTATAAGCTCATCGCGATTTCGGAGTGGTCGGCAGTTGATCCTTGCAGTCGAACGCTGCATTGGAACCGACGCTTAAACTGCACGATCACGCGATGAGCTTTCCCGTGACCTGCTTCCCTCTTCCAATGCCTGCTGCTGCTCCTTCCCTGATCGTCATAGCGCGTTGACAAGAACGCAGTGTGGGCACATGCTCTCGCCCAATATCGGGCGGCACAGCCCATTGAGTTTCTTACACTCAGCATGGCCATCATACTGTCAGCGTCTGATCCCAATCAGGTGGCCTCGGCCACCAGCTTCGAGGCGCTGGTCGGCGAACCCGCCGAACGGTTGTTGGTAATGTCGGGGATCGCGATCCCCGAATTCTGGACCAACCATGACGAGGAGCCGCGGGCTGACGAGATCATTGTGCGCCTCGGCGTGCATGTAGCCTCACTCGACGACTCCACCGTTCATGTCGGACTCTGCGGCATCAGCAACGACGAGACTAACTTCACCTTCTCGCTCAACACCGCGGTGCTCAAGGTGGAGCCGGGGACAGGCGAACTGCTGCTCAGCGTTGGCGCGGTGATCCTCGGCGAGAAGACACTGATCCATCGCTTCGGCTACCAGGTGGTGGCGAAGGTGCGGAAGGTGGCGGCCCGGATCGAAGGCGTTATCGCCGTGCCGGTCGACATCCTCGATGTGTCGCGGCTGTCGCCGGCCGATCTCGCCGTGCAGTTCAAGATCACCGCGAGCCGCATCGAGCGGCAAGCACCGCTGCCCGGCGGCTTCGCGTGGGACCGGCTGATCCCGGTGAAATTCGGAAAAGTGGACGATACGGCTTCTGCACGCGAGG
>NZ_JBSYXP010000018.1:0-92762 GCF_054172105.1 Methylolobus aquaticus | reverse complement strand
GATACCGTATTTTACCCCGTCCAGAACGCCGGAGCCCCCGCCACACAACGCCTTCGGAGTTTTTCACCAGCCTGTTAGAGTCGACACAGGCAGGCCGCCGTCGGGCAGATGGAACTGGCCCGCTAATTCCGTCAAGTCGGCTGACTGCAGGGCCCGCTTAATCTTCTCCGCTTCTGCGGTAGCCTGATCCACCACCGCTCTCCGATCCACGACGTATACCAATCGGCGGGGCAACGCGGGGTTGAAGCTTCGTGCCAGCAACCACACCAGCATCACCGACGTTTTCCCAAGTCCCGTTGGAAGATCGAGAGCCGAGGGTATTTCGTTCCGCACGAAGTGGTTAAAAAGGCGCTTTTGCCAGCGGAAAGGAGGAAAGCCGCTGATTGCTTCGAACCACCTGTCGAATAGTCGTTCTTCAGGCGAACTTCCCGGAAGTTCCAGTCCTGAGAAGAGATCCATCTGAGCCTCGTTGTCTGTCATCTGCTCAAGGTCCACTGTCTATGTGGCGTCAAGAAGCCATTCGGCAATGACGCCAAGCCGGCTGGAGTTTGTTGGCGGTCTTCTGATACCACCGGTTTGCGCGGAAACTACCGCGCGCGTTGCCAGATGCTCACCGATCCACTTTGGGCGTCGTGTCCAAGTGCAGCACAGGCACCCTCGCATGCTCCTCCTCCAGCATCGCCAGATCCACGGGTTGGCCTGCGAAAACCATGCTTGCCGCGACGCTGCGCGGAATCATTTTCCACCGGATAGCCTGCTTCTCGGATTCCGACAGCTTGCGCCAGCGCTCTATCGATTTTTGCCACTTTTCAGCTTCCATCGTCATCCTCCGCTGCTACGATCCAAGAAGTCTCTGGGGTCGACGGATATTCGGGGAGCATGAGTAAACCACTCCCCAGTCCCAATTCCTGCTACTGAGTCGGCTCATCTTTCTCGTAACGTTCGAGCGCCTGCCGGAGCCGCTCCCTGACCGCATCACGCAGCTCGGCCGGTTCGAGAACTTCCACATCCGGGCCGTAATTGAGGATGTCCATGAGCAACTCCGTGGGGTCCGAGTAAGGGAGCTTCAGCCGGTAACGCCCATCGGGTTCGAACTCACCCACCTGATTGGGAAACCAGCTTTCCTCGGCGACCCAGCGGGCACGCTCTGCGGTGAAACGGAGGATGGCGGTGTAGCGCGGGGGCCCGCCGAACAGTCCGTAGCTGGCGGCGAAGTGAGCGTCCAGTCCGTCGTCGCCGAGTTCGATGGCGGGTTCGTCGGTACAGCTCAGGCTCTCGATTCGTTCCAGCGCGAAGGACCGCAGGGCTTCCCGGGTGTGGCACCAGCCGTCCAGATACCAGTTATCGCGGTAATGGACCAGGCGCTGGGGTGAGATGACACGATCGGTGCGTTCGGCCGAGCCGCGGCCGTGGTAGCGGATCTCCTGTCGGGTGCGCTTGATCAGCCCGGCCGCAGCGCGCTCGAAGATGGCGGGGTCGGGCTCACGGCGTCCGAGGCTGACGACGCGCACCCGTCGCGGCAGTTGATCGCCCGTTAGTTGGGGATGGGATAGAACCTGGTCGAGCCGGTTTCGCAGCGGGGCGAGTAGCTGATCGAAAAGACGCGGCTGGGATTGCGCCAGGAGTCGTTGCAGCACGAGCAAGGCACGCAACTCCTCGGCGGTAAACCACAATCCCGGCAGCTCGATCGGCCGATCCGACTGTCGGTTGTAGCAATAGCCCTGGTGTTCGGGACTGTACTCGATGGGGGCGCCGAAACCGTCGCGCAGGTCGGCAATGACCCGAAACACGGTGGAGCGCGAACAATGGAGATGCTGTTCGGGGATGCGTTCGGAAACCGGCGTGCGTCGGGTTGTCAGAACCTTGTGCAGCTCGTAGATCCGTTCCCAGTGTTTCATGGCCAATCGCTCCGTGATCAGCAGAAATGAATAGAAAGGCGGCGACCGGAAACGGCGATGCACTCCGTCCGACTGGGTTCCCGGATCGGGGGTATTACGCCGTTCGGAGATTATGCGGGCGGAAATCCCGCTGTGCTACCGTGCCCGACGGTCCCTGAAAACCCGCGTGCGGTGCGATCGGTCGTGAACGTATTCGAACGCGGCGGTCATGCCGCGGCAAACGACGTGAGGGAAAGAGGCCGGGCTACGGCAGCTCGCTGCTGATCCGGCAGGCACAGCGGCGCCGCACTATGTCCGGCGACCGCTGCCCACACCCCGTTGTCGGACTTAATCCGTAAGTCTTACCCCCGTCCGGAATGGTGCCACATCAATACTTTCCGGGGAAAAAATGGACTGTTCGACCGTAGCAGCCTCGGGCACAGGTACACGGAATCGGTGGGGCTAATGTTCCCTCGCAAACGCGGTGATTGCGGACATGTGGCTGGAATGGGACGAGCTCGTGCACGCGGCGGGCTGTTGGATTCCCGCTTGCGTGGGAATGACGATAACGCGGGGGCGGAGGAGCGGTGTTGGGCTGGGATGCCCGCTTGCACGGGAAAGACGCCAGCGCGGGAAGTACTGGGATTGCGAGGAAGGAAGGCGACCGGTCTCAGGGCAGACTGCGACCCTCCGCCGACGCGTCCACCACGAACTGCTTGAGCGCCCGCCGCTGCAGTTCCCATTCCTCAGGACCGGCCGCGCCCCAGTGGTTCATCGATTCTCGAAAGCGACGAACGGACTCGGTCAATGCCTGGGCCGTGGGGACCGGCGAGGTGAAGGAGCGCGAGACCAGCGCGCCCGTTGCGCCGAGCCGAGGGTACTGCGCGTTCAACAAGTCGGACGGGATCGGCAAGGAGGCGTCGTCGATTCGGGCGACGCCGCCCACGTGCAACGGCAGCCCGGCGGCATGCACGATCTCACTGGCGCGCTCCAGCATCCACGAGGTCAGCGTCTCGAACCGAGACCGTATCTTCATCGACAGCTTGAGATCGGTCAGTCCGACGTGGATTTCGTCGATGCCGGGTATGCACACCAGTTCCTCGATGAAATACAGTGCGGCGGCGGTTTCCACGAGCAAGACGGTCGTCGCACGGCCCGCGACGAGGTCGGCGAAAAGGCGCGCTTCGTCGGGTCGATGGAAGTAAGGCAACATGACGTGCGTCGCGCCTCCCCCGATGACGCGTTCGACTTCCACCGGGGATTGGTCATGGATGGGGTTTACGCGAACGAACAGCGGATGATCGCCGATGGTTTCGCGAATCAACGGCAGCCGGTCGATATCGTGCGCCGAGATGCGGGTGCCCATTCCACCCTGCCGCTCGTTTTTGCCGATGATCTCGAGATCCAGCCCGATCCGGTCGATGCCGGCCATGACGCCGCTCCGCGCGAGCGCCGGGTCGTCGGTGATCAGGGTGAGTACGAATCGGTCGCCGAATCCGGCTGCTGTAGTGGTGTTCATGGTCTGGACGATATGGCGGGATGCAGATACCGAAGGTCGGCTTGCTGGGTCAGAACCGGTAAGGGATTTTGTCGGTGTCCCACGGCAAGCGATATTCATCCGGGTCGTCGTACTGGTACTCCCGGTCGAAGTAGTTGAGGAATGTCGCTTCCTTCCCCGTAATGTTCTTGAAGCCGTGCCACACGCCCGGCGGAATGACCAGGACGCCCGGCCGGAAATTGCTGAGGCGCAGCACCTCGAGCTGTCGATAGGTCGGCGAAGCTTCCCGATCATCGAAAAGGACGGCGGTGAAGGTGCCGTCGATCGCGACGACGTGATCGGTCTGGATCAGGTGTTGATGCCATGCCAACACGGCATCCGGCCACGCGGTCACCGTGATCATGTGTTTGATGTCGCGGTCGTGCAGCGCCCAGTCGCGGCGGTAGACCTCCTTGACGATCGAATTCGCCGTGATGATGTTCTTGCACTCCTTGAATTGAACGCCTTCCAGTTTCGGCGGCTTGAGGTCCCAAGCCGGCGTGGCGGACTGTGAGTCTTTCTTCGCCTCTTCAATCATGTCGGATTACCCCTCGGGTGATCGGGCTGTGCCCTGTCGATGGAATGTTTCAGGTATCTGTCGCATCATGCGCCTGCGAGCGAGGTCTCACGCGGACTCAGAGCCGGCTGACCAGGCCGAGCATGCGCGCCGCCGACGCGCGGGGTGACAGTTCGGCATCGAAGATGCGTGCATTCGCGGCGCCGATTTCGCGGGCGCGCGCCGGGTCACGGGCCAGCGCGATGGCGCGCTGGGCAATGGCATCGGGCTCTTCGGTGCTCAGCAGTTCCGACAGGGAGGCGTGAGGCTCCAACAGCGCAGCGTCGTTGCCCAAGGGTTCACCGACGAGCGCGCTGCCCAGCGCCATCGCGATGGCGAACTTGGACGAGATACACCGTTCCATGCCCTGCGTGTAGACGGTGACCCGGGCGCGTGCGACCGTTGCGATGTATTGCTCAAGCGTCAGACGTGGACTCAGCGCATCGCTGAATGGCTCCGGTACCGACTCCGTACTGGTGAAGCCGACGACGCAGTTCAGGTCGTTGCAGCGTCCGATCCGTTGCATGATCTGATAGCGGCGCTCCATCATCGCGCGATGCCGAGGCTTGGCGTAGAAGCTCGTGACGAAGAAGATGTCGATGTCTTTCTGATCGGTCCGACGCTTCAGCATGGCGTCGATCGCGGGGAAGTTCGCGAAGTCGCGAAACCTTCTAAGGGCGTCGGCCCGATGCCCGCCGTAGGCCTGGTCGTGTGCCATCCCAGGCCGGAAACCAAACCAGGTCGTGGGCAGCAGGATGCGTCGCGCCAGAGCGGCAATCATCGGCGGATTCACCGGAAAGAACTGCGGCACGCTCCAGATCTTTCCGCGATGGGCAGCAAGTTCGGGCGTTTCAGCGATGACGCCGGCATTGAGGTTCACCTTGAAATACGCATCGACGGCTTGCAGCAGCGGCCAGTGATAGCCGCCGTTCGGAGCCGTTCTGTCGAGACGATTCCCGTCATGGGCGTCGATGCAGAAGTAGCGCGTGCGCCCCCCCTGTCGGTATTCGAACAGGCACATCGCGAAGAGAAGATGTTGCCATTCCGGGTCTTGGACAGCGGCCCTCAGCGCTGCGGGGATGCGGTTGATCACGCGCAACCGGATCTTGCCGCTGTCGGCAAGTTCGCTGAAACCGTGAAGATAGAAGCTGGAGAAATAAACGCGCGAGGTGTCGATGAAACTCAAGCTTGAGCCGTCGAACCCGTTCGGGTGGTCACCGACGTCCCGAGGGTGCTCCGCAAGATTTTCCTTTCGGGCACGGCTGACAGGGCCGCCCGTCAGATTGTTCGCAAATGCCATGGGTTCTCATCATACTGAGGAGACGGCGTGTCCGGCAAGACAGCCAAGGAAATAGGCCTTGTTGGCCTTTCGAGGGATGTCATGCACGCGGTCGCGCGGTGGATTCCCGCTCCCCGGTCCCGGCCGGGGACAGGTTCCGCGGGAATGACAGGAATTGCCGAAATGATGGTGGGCTGGAGGCGCGATGCGGCCGCGGGATTCCCTCTTCCCCGCTAACGCCAACAGCCTTGGGACTGGCTGCACGCATGACCGGCGAGACTGGATTCCCATTCACCGGTCCGACCGGGGTACGCTGCGCGTGAATCCACGCTACATGTGCTCGATCGGCCGACGCTCAATCGTCATTCCTGCGTAAGCGGGAATCCAGGTTTTCCGTCCCGCACGAAGATGGGGGGACCTGGTGGCGGGAGAGCGGCTACCGTCGCCCCTTGCCCGCCGCGATCGCAGCAACCAGGATGGCCGCGGTCGCCGATACGTTCAGCGACTGTACCTGCCCCGCCCCGGCGATGGTGACGGTGTGCTCGCAGGCGCGCAGCGTGGCCTTCAGCAGACCGTGTTCCTCATTGCCGAGCAGCAGGCAGATGGGCTTTCCGGGCGATGACAGCATCCCGACGTCGGCGCCGTGCTCGGTGGCCGTCGCAACGACGCGGTAGAAGGGGCGCATGGTCTTCAGCAGTTCGGGCAGACGGGACGCCGAGTAGAGTTCGAGGTACTCCAGTCCGCCCTCGGCAACGCGGTAGGCCGCGTCCGACAGCCCGGCCTGGGCCGAATGGTCTGAAAGCACCATCCGTGGCAAACCAAAAAAGGCTAGGGTCCGGGCGATCGCGCCGAGATTATGCGGATTGCCGATCCCGTCCAGGATCACCAGCGGCTCGCCGGCCGCCGACCAACGGGCAAGATCGTCGGGATTTAATGGCAGCACGAGCCGCGGCGTGGCTGCGGCGACGATGCCGCCGTGCAACACGGTCCCGGCAACGCGCTCCAGTTCGGGCTCCGGAACCATCCGGTAGGGGCGGCGCTGCGCCGCGAGCGTCGCGCAGAAGCCCCCGGCCGAGCCCTTCATCCGGTCGCTGTAGTATAGCCGCAGCACGCGCCCGGGATCGCGCCGGAATACCGCGGCAACGGCGGACAAGCCGCAGATTTTGTCGACATCGTGGAAATCCGGCGTCAGGCTGTCCGGCCGGGATGTTCGCGGCACCGGCCGATCCCCGCGCCGGGGGCGGTCGGAGCCCGTGGGCAAAGGCGGCGCGCCGCGCCGCTTCGGTCTGTCTCTGCCGTTCATGTACACTTCCAAGGCATGGCGCATCGTCTCCGATATCCGTTGAATCTTTCCCCGCCTGATCCATGGCGCGGTTGATCCTGTTCAACAAGCCCTTCGGCGTGCTGTCGCAGTTCACCGACCATGACGCGCAGCGGCCGACACTGGCCGGTTTCATACCGCTGAGCGGCGTCTATCCCGCCGGGAGGCTGGATTATGACAGCGAAGGCCTGTTATTGCTGACGGATGATGGGGCTTGGCAGGCGCGGATCGCTCACCCCCGCTTCAAGCTGCCGAAAACCTACTGGTCGCAGGTCGAGGGGATTCCCGACAGCGCCGCGATCGATGCGCTGGCGCGGGGGGTCAGGCTTTCCGATGGCATGACGCGCCCGGCCGGCGCAGCCCTCATGCCCGCACCGGAGCCGCTCTGGCCACGCAACCCGCCGATTCGTTACCGCGCGGCGATTCCGACCTCGTGGATATGTCTGACGCTCCGCGAAGGGCGCAACCGCCAGGTGCGCCGGATGACGGCCGCCGTGGGTCATCCGACACTGCGCCTGATCCGTTATGCCATTGGAGACTGGACGCTGGAAGGATTGAGCCCGGGCGCATGGAGGGAAATCGAACTGCCGGCCACGGCCGCGCTCAGACGACGGCGCTGAGCAACAGCAGGGCCTACCTTCATGCAGCGACGTGGTCGTGGAGGACCTGAGCAACACAGGCCGTCACGCGTCGGGCCGTCGGCAGATGCAGGAACTCGTTCGGGCCGTGCGCATTCGACTGCGGTCCCAGCACCCCGGTGATCAGGAACTGCGCGTCTGGGAAACGGCTTCCCAGCATCCCCATGAACGGGATGGTGCCGCCCTCCCCCATGTACAGCGCCGGTTTCCCGAAGAATTGCTCCGACGCAGCGTCCACCGAGCGTGCCAGACGCTCGGTCAGCGCCGGGGCGTTCCAGCCATCCGCCGCCTGCTCCGGGCTGAAATGCACCGCGGCACCCGCAGGGGGATCGCATTCGAGCAGTTCCCTGAGCGCTTCGGAAGCCGCTGCGGCCCGCACGGTGGGCGGCAAACGCAGCGCCAGTTTGAGCGCCGTCCGCGGACGCAGCACGTTGCCCGCCTGTTCCAGCGGCGGAAGGCCGCCGGCTCCGGTGACTTCCAGCGCCGGCCGCCAGGTCCGGTTCAGGATCAGTTCGACCAGGCTCATGCCAGCCGGCCGTGCGCCTGAAGCGAACGGAAACTTCGCATAGACCTGCTCACCGAGCACTTCCGCCGCCTGCTGGGCCTGGGTCACGCGCTGGACAGGAATGTCCGCGTGAAATTCGCTACGGGCGACCGTGCCGGTGGTCTCGTCTTCGAGTCGCGACAGCAGTTGCCGCGCGATGCGGAAACTCGATGGCACGATGCCGCCGGCATCGCCCGAATGCACCCCCTCGGTCAGGATCTGCACCGACAATTCCCCGCCAATCAGGCCGCGCAGCGAGGTCGTCAGCCACAACTGCTCGTAGTTGCCGCAGCCGGAATCGAGGCAGATCACCAACGACGGCCGACCGATGCGGTCGCTCAGGTACTCGACGTAATCCGGCAGGTCGAAACTGCCGCTCTCTTCGCAGCATTCGATCAACACGACGCAATGCGGGCAGGCAGCGGACTGTTCCCGCAGGGCAAGGATCGCCGCAACTGAGGCGAACACGGCATACCCGTCGTCGGCGCCCCCGCGTCCGTACAGGCGGTCCCCCTCGATGACCGGCAGCCAGGGGCCCAGTCCATCGCGCCACCCGGTCATTTCCGGCTGTTTGTCGAGGTGGCCATAGAGCAGGACGGTATCGGCGGTGCCGGGAATGTCGAGGAACAGCACGGGTGTGCGCCCCGGCAAGCGGACGATCTCCAGCGTCGCGTCGGACGGTAGGTGCTCGCGGCACCACGCCGCGGCCAAACTCACGGCCTCATCCATGTAGCCGTGCGCTTCCCAGTCGCGGTCGAAGAGCGGGGACTTATTCGGAATCCGGATGTACTCGATCAGCCGCTCGACGATCGAGTCCCGCCAGATCCCATCCACGAAACGAGTGACACGCGCAGCGTCCAAAGCAGAGGACTCCTCAGAAAAGCCTGGAAACCGGGTAACCCGCGGTACGCCTCATGGGCACCACAAGGCCCCGCATTCCCCAATCCATCGCCGACAGACCGGCTACCGTATCATCATTTTCGTCCATTTCGAACGGCGAGGTCTGACACTCTGGGAATGGCGAACAGTCGCCATCACCGAATTCATCGGAATAAAGATCGCTAAAGAGATCCGCCCACAGCTCGTAGGAATGGTCCACAGGTCCCCCCGCAAGGCAGTTATCGCAAGCCCCACCCGTCGTTGGACAGGGGAGCGGGCTACAGTTCGCGCGAATGCCGCGGGACAAACGGCCCGAAGAGGATACTACCTGGCGCTCTCGCCTCCGGGAAACAAGCCGGCCACTCCGCGTAAACGGTGGACTCCCCATACGTCCCGCGGCCTGCAACGCTGGCGTTCTGTGGCGATAGACGACCCGGCATTCAGGGGATCACGATCGACAAGCCTTCACCCCGCGGATCACTCGCGGCGCTCAGTCGGCCATCGCGCTCGCGAACGACGATCTGCAGGTTGCCGTAGGGGCGTTCCAGCGGCTGCAGCCGATGTCCCAATGCGGTGAGTTGCGTCCGGTCGCCGGCCGGCAGTGCGGCAGGTTCGAGTTCGACCTGATCGGGGAGATACTGATGGTGGAAGCGCGGTCGCGACGCGATCCAGTGCGGGCCCCGCCCGTCGGCAAAGTCCAGCGTTGCCAGCAACACCATCGAAATGATGCGGCTGCCGCCGGGGGTGCCGAGGACCGCGAAGCGCCCCCGGTCATCGAGAAAGGTCGGCGTCATGCTTGACAGCATGCGCTTGCCCGGAGCGACGCGGTTGGCCTCGCCACCGACCAGGCCGTAGACGTTCGGCACGCCCGGCAGCGTCGCAAAGTCGTCCATTTCATCGTTCAGCAGAACGCCGGTGCCCGGCGCCACGAAACCCGAGCCGAAGCCGTAATTGATGCTGAGTGTCGCGGCGACGGCATTGCCCTCGCGATCGACGATCGACAGATGCGTCGTGTTTGCACCGTCGCGTTCCGGTGCGGATGCGTCGGGCAGGAAGGTGCTGGGCAGCGCCAGGTCCGTACGCAGCGCCGCATTGAGTCCGGCGGCATAGTCCCGGCTCAGCAGGCGGCTAAGCGGAATCCGGACGAAATCGGGATCGCCGAGGTAGCGGTCCCGATCGCGATAGGCCCGTCGCATGGCCTCGATCGTCACGTGGGTCGCGATCGGCGGCGGATAGCGGTTCAGTTCGTGCTCCGCCAGGATGTTCAGCGTCTCCAGCAGCACGACGCCACCGCCGGGGGGCGCGGCCGTGACGATACTGACGCCGCGGTATACCCCGCGTAATGGCTCGCGTTCGATCACGCGGTAGGTAGCGAGGTCGTCCGCTGCCCAGCGCCCGCCGGCGGCGCGTACGCCTTTGACCAAGTCCGCCCCTACCGCTCCCCGGTAGAACCCGTCCGCGCCATCCTCGGCGAGCGCCTCGAGCGTGTGGGCGAGATCGGTTTGCACCAGGCGGAAGCCCGGCCGGGGCGGCCGGCCGTGATCGAGAAAAATCCGTGCCGCCGCCGGTGACTGACGCAGTGCCTTCTCGCGGCGGGCGGCAGCCCGGCAGTAGGCTTCGCCAACCGAGAAGCCGTTGCGTGCGATATCGATCGCCGGTCGCAGCACTGTGCTCAGCGGCAGCGCGCCATAGCGTTCTGCAACGTGCGCCAATGTGGCCGGCAGTCCGGGAATTCCCGCCGCCAACGGACCATCGATCGAAGCGCCCGGCAATGGCCGGCCGGCGTCATCGAGGAAAAAGTCGGCGTGGGCAGCTAGCGGTGCGCGCTCCCGGCCGTCGACCATGATTTCGCGTCCGTCACGGGCGCGATGCAGCAGCCAGAAGCCGCCACCGCCCAGGCCCGAGCCCGACGGCTCGACAACGGCCAGTGTTGCGGCGACGGCCACCGCGGCATCGAACGCATTGCCCCCTTGCGACAGGATCCGAATGCCCGCCTGCGTGGCGAGCGGGTGCGCGCTGGCCACGGCAGCCCCCGCGGCAAGCGGACGCGCCACAGCGGCACTCGATACCCATATCAGGGCCGTGAGGACCCAGTTGCCAGCGACCAACCACCGGGGCCGAGTCGTGCGTTCGTGCTTCGGATCAGCCTGTGAATTCATCGGTGGCGGGAGGTGCATGGGCGGGCGGAACGGGCGCTTCGTCGGGGTGCTCAATCAGTCGCCGGAGGATAGCACAGGCCCAGCACCCTGCCCGATGACACCGTGGAGCGCCGGAATTCAGACAAAGCACCCGCACCTGGTTTCGATGTGGCTAATCGTGATCCGAACCATTCGGACGTCTGGCAAGGCAGGCAGTACGGCGCTCAGCCGATAGCCGACTTGCAGCGCGCGGCCCATCGGCGGACACTGGGCGCCCCGTAAGCGGTTACCGAAGGTCCGAATGAAGCGACTGTGCGTATTCTGCGGTTCGCGCGAAGGCGCCCGCCCCATCTATCGCGTTGCCACTCAACAGCTTGGAAAATTGCTCGGCGAACGCAGCATCGGCCTGGTCTACGGTGGCGGCCGTATCGGCTTGATGGGACTACTGGCGGATGCGGTGCTGGCCAGCGGCGGAGAAGTGATCGGCGTGATTCCGGATTTCCTCGCCGGGCCGGAAGTCGCGCACGGTGGCCTGACAGAGTTGCGCGTCGTGCGAACCATGCACGAACGCAAGGCCATGATGGCGGAACTGGCCGACGGATTCATCGCCTTGCCCGGCGGTTACGGCACGTTGGAGGAGTTCTTCGAGATACTGACCTGGGCCCAACTCGGTCTGCATCACAAGCCCTGCGCGTTGCTGAACATCGGAGGCTACTACGACCCCCTGCTGCGCGTCGTGGCGCACGCGCTCGACGAGGACTTCATCCGGACGCGTCATCGAGGCCTGATCCTCGACGACGCGAACCCGGCACGCCTGCTCGACGACATGGCGCGATATGCAGCGCCCGACGTGGAACCCATCCTCCATACGGATCAAATCTGAAGCGCGCACCGTACGCTCAGGCGTTGTAGGTCCTGCCGCCCAGGCTCCTGCCCTGCGCCGCCAGGTGCGACTGCCACCATACCGTGAAGTCATCGGATGACAGCGGCTGGCTGAAAAGGTAGCCCTGCGCAAAATCGCAGCCTTGCGAGATCAGGATGTCACGTTGCTGCTCGGACTCGACGCCTTCCGCGACGACCTTCAGGCCGAGACTGTGACCGAGCGCGACGACCGTGGCCGCAATGGTCCGGTCGTCCGAGTCGGTCGTCATGTCGCGCACGAAGCTGCGGTCGATCTTCAGCGACGCGAGCGGCAGATGCTTCAGGTACGACAGGCTGGAGTAACCCATGCCGAAATCGTCGATCGCCAGGTCCACGCCCTGACGCTTCAACTGTTCCAGGGTCGAGAGCGTTTGTTCACCGGTCTCCAACAGGGTCGATTCGGTCAGCTCGAGTTCCAGTGAATGGGGCGGCAGCCGGTATCTGTCCAGCAATTCCCGCAGCCGCTCCGCCAAACCGGGTTCGCTGACATGCCGGGCCGAGACGTTCACGGCCACGGTCATCGGCGGAAAGCCCTCATCCCGCCAATGTGCGAGCTGCCGGCAGACATCGTCGAGTACCCAGTTGCCAATGCTGACGATCAGATCGGTGCGTTCGGCTGCACTGATGAAATGTCCCGGCAGCAGCAGACCTTCTTCCGGGTGTACCCATCGTACTAGGGCCTCGCTGCCGACCAGCGTGCCGTCGGTCAGTCGGATCTTGGGCTGGAAATAGGTGCGCAGTTCGCCGCTCTGGACCGCCTTCCGCAGCGCCGACATGAGCTTGAGGTACTGCAGCGTCGCCACGTTCATGTCGGCGTCGTAGAACCGGCAGGCGTTGCGTCCCATCTGCTTGGACCGGTACATCGCCGTATCGGCGTTCTTCAACAGCGCTTCGAAATGTGTCCCATCATGCGGGAACAGGCTGATGCCGATCGAGACCGTGATCGCGAAGCTGTCGCCCGAAATCTCGAAAGGCGTGTTGAACGACTCCATGATCTTGTCGGCGACGTTCGAGGCGCCTTCCCGGCCGACGCCAGGCAGCAGCAGCACGAATTCGTCGCCGCCGACCCGGGCTATCGTGTCCGTCTCGCGCACTAGAGCCTCAAGGCGACCAGCCACCTTCTTCAGCAGGGTATCGCCCTCCTGGTGGCCCAGCGAATCGTTGACGTACTTGAAGCGATCGAGGTCGAGGAAAAGCACCGCGAGCTGCTTCTGACTTCGGCCATGCTGGGCCAGGGCAAGCTTGGCCCTGTCCGCCAGCAATTCCCGGTTGGGCAGCCCGGTCAGCGCGTCGTAATAGGCGAGTCGCCGGACGCGCTCCTCGGCACGCTTCAGGGTGGAGATGTCGGTCGACACGCTGATGTAATTGACCAGCGCCCCGGCCGGATCGCGCACCTCGACGATAGTCTGCATCACCGGGCTGATACGACCGTTCTTCTGGCGGTTCCAGATCTCGCCGCGCCAGGAACCCTCACGCTCGATGGTGCGCCAGCGTGCCGTGTAAAAGTCTTCGTCGTGCAGGTCGGACCGCAGAATCCGGGGATCCTTGCCTATGACCTCGTCCTGGGAATATCCCGTCATCTCCTCAAAAGCCGGATTGACGGCAATGATGCGACGGTCGCAGTCGGTGACCAGAATGGCTTCGCGAGCAGCCTGGAACACCTTGCCCGCGAGGCGCAGCCGTTCCTCGGCCTGCTTGCGTTCGGTGATGTCGCGCGCGAACGCGCAGGCGAATTCCTGATCGTCGATCTGCAGATAGACCGCCTGCAGTTCCTTGGTCATGCGGCGGCCGTTCCGGGCGGCATGCGTCGTTTCCACGACCGAGCTCTCGCCCTGCTTCAGCGCTGCGAAGAAGCTGGGAAACGTGGGGCCGTAAACCAGATCGACCCCACCGAAACCGAGACGAAGCACTTCCTCGACGGAGTAGCCGAGACTCTGCGCCGCGGCGGCATTCGCATAGACCAGGTCACCGGAGGGCTTCGCCAGATAGATTTCCTCCAGCGCGCTTTCGACCATGAACTGGAACTGCCGGACGGCGCGTTCCGCACCTTTGCGGGCCGAGACATCCTCGATGACGGCAATGCACTGGTCCGGCGGACCACCGCCGGGGAGTGCCATCGACGTGACCGCGACGTAAACAGGGACCTCGGTGCCATCCTCGCGGCACCAGCGCTGCTCCAGATAAAACTCGGCCCGCTGGCCCTGCTGCAACTCCGCCAGGCATTGCCGATAGGCTTGCAGATCATCGGCGTGCATCATCGTCTCGAAACGCGCCCCGACGATTTGTTCGGGCGTCCGCCCAAGGATCGCGCAGCACCGCCGGTTGACCTGGACGAAGCGGCCGGTGTCGCGCTCGAATTGCGCCACGCCCACTGCGGCCTGTTCGAACAAAGCACGGAACCGCGCTTCGCTCGCGAGCAGAGCGGCTTCGGAGACCCGCCGTTCGGTGACGTCGTTGGCCAGCACCAGTTCGGCGTTGCGCCCTCCGAAGTCGAGTGTATGGGACACCGCTTCGACCTCGATCAGGCGCCCGTCCTTCAGAAGATGGCGCTGGATTCCGTGTTGCGCCAGACCGCTGTCGCTGCGCTCCGGGCTTGTCGGCAACGGACCGGAGGCCACCAGGTCGGCCAGCGTCATGCCGAGGAACTCCGCGCGGGTGTAGCCATAGTGCGAGACCGCGGCATCGTTTACGGCAAGGAAGGCGCCGCTGGAGAGATCGTAGACCCACATCGGGTGCGGGTTGGCTTCGAACAGCGCCCGGTAGCGTCGTTCTCCGTCGCGCAGCGCGGCGATCAGTTGCTGCTGTTCGGTCTGGTCGCGCAGGACCAGAACGCCACCGGCAACGTCCTGCTCGGACTCGAGCCGTATCGGAGACCCCTTGAAGGCAACGGGGCGCTCACGGCCGTCCCGAGCCAGCAGCAGCGCTTCCTGAGACCAGGCTCCCGGTGCCTCGCAACCATCCCGCGGCAGATGGAGGTCGCCTCGGGTTTCCGGATCCAGCAGCCGAAGCACGCGCTCCAGCGGGAGCCCGTGTGCCTCGAACTCGAGCCAGCCGGTCAGGCCTTCCGCAACGGGATTCATCAGCGTGACCAGCCCGGTCGCGTCGGTCGCTATGACACCATCCCCAATGCTCTGAAGGGTGACGCGAAGGTTCTCCTCGCTGTTGCGAATGTTTTCTTCAGCCTGCCTACGTTCGCTGATGTCGATCAGCGTGCCGATGATTGCCGGTGCGCCATCCTGGACAATCCGGCTACCGAAGACCGCCACCCACAAGCGCCGGCCATCGCTGCGGCGAACGCGAAATTCATGCTGACCGGACGAGGCCACACCACGCTGCAACCGCAACAGCCGGCGCCATAGCGGGCGCAAGTCGTCCGGGTGGATGAGGCGACCCAATTCCTCGGCAGTGAGCGCATCGGAGGCGCATCCCAGCATCTCCGCCATGCGCGGATTACAGTAGACCAGGCGCCGGTGCTGGTACAGGTAGACGCCGACCGAACTGTTCTCGACGAGCCCGCGGAAACGCAGCTCGCTGGCGGCCAGCGCCTCGCTCGTATCCAGGATATCCTGAATGTCGTAACTCGCGCCCAGGTAGCCCTGGAACTCGCCTTCGTGGTCGCAAACCGGCTCCGCATGGTCACGGAGCCAGCGGTAGCGCCCGTCCTTGTGCTTCATGCGGTATTCGAGACTGAATGGTGCGCGCTGTACGGAAGCCCGGGCGATCTCCGCCAGGCACTGCTGCAGATCGTCTGGGTGCACATCGTGCGCCCAGGCTCGGCCCAGTTCGGCTGCGCGCGGGCGCCCCGTGAACTCCAGCCAGGCCTGATTGACGTAAATGCAGTTCCCGTCGCGATCGGTACGCCAGACCGGGTTTGGCAGGCAGTCGATCAGATGCGCGACTTCATTCCTACCGTGTACGAGTTGCCGGCGCAGCGACCGGAGTGCGAAACCGAGCTCGGCGACCTCGTCGTGGCCGCCGACCGGCGACTCTTCGGCCACTTCGCGCACCGCCTCGCCGGACCGCGCATACGCGAGCAAACGCTCGATCCGACCGAACAGAAATCGTTGCAGGATCCAGCCCAGGGCGGCCAGTATGACCAGCGCTCCACCGAAAACGCTCAGGGCATGCTGCCCGGCTTCCTGCCCCGTCTGGACGGACAGACCGTGCGTGTCGGCAACCAGCAGCGCAAACCGGCCCGTCTGGCGTTCTTCATTCGTCGCACCGCCCGGTATGGGTAGGGCCCCCCAAAGCAGGCCGCGTCCCGTGTCATGCCAGAGCGTCGATCCGTCCGCGCGGCGCAGTAGATCTCGCCAATTCGCGGGCGGCGGCGGATCTAGCTCAGCCTGGGTATCGGCCCAGCCCGTCTCCGGGTAGGCCACGCGCATGCCCGCTTCCTCATCAATCAGGGCGATGTACTGGAGGTGTGGCGCATCGATGGCGGCCGATCCGATGAAACGCCACCACGCCGCCCATTCGATGTCTTCAATGCCTTCGGTGCTGCTGCTGGCAATCAGGTTCACCAGTCGCTGCATGGAGGCACGCAGATCGTCCTGCCGCACCCGCTCCAATTGTCCGCGTATTGACCAATAATCGAACGCGGCCAGCAATCCGGAACACACGAGCAGCGCGGCGGAAATCCAGTATGGGGCGCGCAAGCTCATGGCCGTCGGTCCCTCAGGACTGCCGACTCGTCCCGACCAGAGGACGTTCGGCATGAATGCGACCGCGCATCAGCAGTGGCGCCCGTCGCTTTTCGTCGCAGCGGGGGCGGGAAGGCCATCTTCGCGATCGTCACGGGGTGGGGGGGAAGTGTTCGAGGATCGATTCCACCGCCGCGCCGAGCTCTTTGGTCTGCGCCGACGTGTAGAAGCCGAAATCGTTCTTGTCGGTCATGTTGCCGTGCCAGATCACGCGTTGTGTCTTGGCGTCGATGACCACCAGATCCAGCTTGGCCTGCTCGTACTCGGACGAATACGGATCGGCCGCGGGGGGCAACGCGCGACCATCGTTGCTCGTATGCGTGTTGGATGCGTGCAGGCCGGGATAGTAGAGGCCGACGGCACCGTAGTGGGACGCCGAACTGCCGCTTCGCTTCAGTTCCCATTCGCCAAATGACCAGGCGACGCGGAACTCTGCCTTGTCGCGATCGCGCACATAGCCTTTGCGGGTCAACACCGCGTCGACGCGGGTGCGGACCAGGCTGTCCAGCCGAATTCGCTCGGAGGTCTTGACGGCTGCCGGGGTCTCCAGCGTGCCACTCTGCTCGGCCCAATCCCAAACGTGCAGACGCGCAAAATCGTAACCGGCTTCGTGATCGGTGGTCAGATGCGCGCTGGAGCAAGCCACCAGCGACAGCAGCATTGCGGCCAGGACCGAGGCTTGCGAGAGTCGTCGGTTGTCGCGAGGGATTGTGATGGGCATAGTCACTAGCGGTTGGGTTACAGGAAATCAATGCTTCGACCGACGCGGTTCCCGCGGTGCACAATCCGAATGGTGTCGCGGGGTATTGGCCCGGACTCCATGTGGTCGTAACATGCGGCACAAACCAGGTCGGTGCACTTCGACCGTGCGGAACGGAAAGCGAGCCTCCCCCGCTGCTGATACCGACGTGTCCTGCGCGCGAGGACTCCGGGCCCCATGGACGGTCTTTCGTTCAGCAAAACGCGATAAGGATAAATGAAAATGCGTACCGTCAGGCGGATTAACCACCGTGCCAGATCCGACAGGGGCACCGGCTACCGCGCGCTCCGGTGTTACGCCGCGCTGGGTTTAGCACTCGCGGCTGGCCCGGGATGGTCCGAGGATTACGAGCGCGGTCGCCAGCTCTACGAAAACCACTGTCAAGCCTGTCATTCCTCGCTGTTGCATTCACCACTGTCGGGACGGATCAAGACCTTTCGCGAATTGCAATCGCAGGTTTCCTCGTGGAGCACCCATGCGGCAAAAGACTGGTCCGTGGAAGAGGTCAATGACGTTTCGTATTACCTCGATCGTACCTTCTACCATTTCGGTGTTCGCGACGAATAGCACCACTTTGGTGAATGGACGGTTTCCCATACGCTCGCACTTCACTTTGAATGCCATTAAATGCGCGGTGACGCCGTCACTGTCCTGGCCGTCGATTGTGCTTAGCGCGGGTCTGGCTTGCGCTACGGCGGTGGCAGCACCGCTCGGTTTGCCGGAAGCAGTGGTTCCGCCGGACAACCCTCAAAACAGTGCCAAGATCGCCCTAGGCGACAAGCTGTTCCACGACTCGCGTCTAAGTTCGAACGGAGCCATCAGCTGCGCCACTTGTCATCAGGATACGAGTGCCTTTACGGACAGCCCGCTGACGGTGTCGAAGGGCGTCGGCGGCGCTCTTGGCCAACGCAACGCTCCCACCGTGCTGAACGCCGTCTACCTCTCGTCGCAGTTCTGGGACGGTCGTGCCGGTACCCTCGAGGAGCAGGCCTTGCAGCCTCTGGTCAATGCCGTCGAGATGGGACTGCCCTCGGTGGATGCCGCACTGGCGACGATCAGGGTGGACCCGGATTACCCGGCCCGTTTCCGTGAAGCATTCGGCCCGCAGACCGAGCCCTCGGCCCGAACCTTGGCCCAGGCGATCGCCAGCTATGAGCGGACCCTGATCGCTGGCGATTCGCCCTTCGACCGTTATCAGTTTGCCGGCGACAAGACGGCGATGTCACCCGCCGCCGTTCGTGGGCTGGCGGTTTTCACCGCCTGGGGCCGCTGTGTGAGTTGCCACACCATAGAGAAGACGCACGCAACATTCACCGACAACCGCTTCCACAATATCGGCATCGGCTTCAACCGCTATCCGGAGGAGATCGAAAGCCTCGCCGCCGGCATGCCGCCGCCGCGGATCGCCTACCGCGAGCAAACGCCCCCCGCACCGGACCGGTTGGCCTCCGAACTCGGACGCTTTGCCGTAACCCGCGAAAAGGATCATCTCGGCGCCTTCAGAACCCCGGGTTTGCGGAACGTGGCACTGACCGCGCCCTACATGCACGACGGCAGTCTGAAGACCTTGCGGGAAGTGGTGCTGCATTACGTCCGCGGGGGCTTCAGTCCGGGTGACCGGGCGCGCAACAAGCATATGGATCGCACGATCAACTTCCTCGAGTTGTCGAACGCTCAGGTCGATGATCTGGTCGAGTTTCTGAAGGCACTGACCAGTCCCGGGGTTCAGGGCACACCGACCGAGCACTGACCCGGAGTCATCAGGGAGACCCCGACGCTATCCTCAAGCGTTCCCGCGCACCGATTTTTCCGCTTGGGAACCCTCGCCATCGGCAGGAATCCAAGCCGATGCCAATGGCCTATGGAGTGAACGATGTCCGACAATCCCTTCCACCCGGACTTTGATCGGCTACCCGCGACCTTGCCGCTGTTTCCCCTGCCCGGTGCCGTGGTCATGCCAGGTTGCCAGTTGCCCCTCAACATCTTCGAGCCGCGTTACCTGAATATGGTTTTCGACGCGATGGCCGGCGAACGGTTGATCGGCATGATCCAGATCGACGCGGCAGCCGCGACGGCAAACGCCCCCGCGCTCTACCAGATCGGCACGGCAGGTCGCATCGTCTCCTTCAGCGAGACCAAGGACGGTCGGCTGCTGATCGTTTTGTCCGGTGTCTGTCGTTACCGGATCACCGGAGAGATTCCTACTACGCGAGGTTACCGCCGCGCGACCGTTGACTGGGGCGACTTCCGCTCCGACTACGATACGGAGCACGCCATGGCGTTCCCGCGCGAGCGTTTGGAGCTGTTGCTCCGCGAATACTTCGCCGTCACCCAGATCGAGATCGACTGGGAAGCGCTCACCAAACTCGACGACCTGATGCTGTGCAATCTGCTCGTGGGCGCCCTGCCCTGGGAGCCCGCCGAACGTCAGACGCTGATCGAGGCCGTATCGTTGAATGACCGTATCGAACGGCTGGTGGGTTTGCTGCGCTTCGCCGTCGCCCCGACGGCCGCCGGTAGCGTCGCGACTCACTGACCCCCGCGGCCGGTGAACTCCACAAATCCGTCGCGTGCGCCCTCGTTGTCCGATCGCGCCGTCAACGACTCCATCGGGCGCGCCCATCGCGGCGGAGCCTTGCGTCCCGCAGCAGTCATCTGCGACCTTGATGGGACACTGGTCGACTCCGGCCTCGACTTCCGCGCCATCAAGGCCGAACTCGGCCTGGGCAGCGAGGCCTCCGTGCTGGAGGCGATCGACGATTTCCCACCCGAGGCCTCGGCTCGCGGCCACGCCGTGCTGTACCGGCATGAAATGGCGGGAGCACTCCAGGCCCGGTTGATGCCTGGTGTTAGCGACTTCCTGGCCTTGACGGCCTCCCTCGGTCTGAAATGCGGGCTGTTCACGCGCAACAGCCGCAACGCCACAGCAATCACGCTGCAGCGCTGCGGGCTCGTGTTCGAGCGCATACTCACCCGCGACGACGGGCCGGTGAAGCCGGACCCCTGGGCGATCCAGGAACTTTGTCGCGGCTGGGGTATCGCCCCTACGCAAACCTTGGTGTTCGGCGACTACTACTACGATCTCGCCGCCGGTCACGCTGCCGGCGCGGTGAACGTGCTCGTGTGTCAGCAGCGACCGCCGTCAGCCATCCGCGGCTACGAACTGGCTCACTTCCACCTCGACAGCTTCGCCGATACCGAACAGGTGTCGAGGATCCTGTCCGGCACCGCAGGGTAACTGTCGCAAGCTCGATCTCGCCGCCGCGCTTGTCGAAACGGCGCGCCTGTTCTACCGTTCCGGAGCATGAACGGAACTTCATCGTTACCGGCTCGCATGCGAGCCCTGTGGCTGGAACGCCGGACCGTGGCCTTCAGGGAAGATGTGCCGCTTCCGGAACTCGTCGAGTCGCAGACGGCAATCGTGCGGGTTCGACTGGCCGGCATCTGCGGCACCGACCTGGCGCTGCTGGGCGGCTACTATCCCTATACCGGCATTCCCGGGCATGAATTCGTCGGCGACGTCGTCGCGACCGATGATGCCGCATGGATCGGCCAGCGCGTGGTCGGCGAGATCAACGTGGGCTGCGGCGGCTGCGAAGAATGTCGCCGGATGGGCCCGGCGCATTGTCGCTTCCGCAAGGCCATAGGGATTGCCGGCCATGCCGGCGCATTCGCCGAGTACCTGTCGGTGCCGATCGCCAATCTCCACCGGGTTCCCGACACGGTCCCCGATACCGCTGCGGTGTTCACCGAGCCCCTCGCCGCGGCACTGGCCATCCGGCAACAGGTGCATGTCCGGCCGGACGATCGCGTGTTGCTGATCGGTGCCGGCCGGCTGGGCCAGTTGATCGCCCAGACGCTGGCCCTCACCGGGTGCGACCTGTCCGTGATTGCGCGGCATCCGCTGCAGCAGCAGTTGCTCGCGCGGCAGGGCATCGTGAGTCGTACCGAAGATGCGCCCCCGGCCGGACTCTTCGATTGCGTGGTCGAAGCCAGCGGGTCGCCGTCGGGCTTTGCGCTCGCGCGTCGTTCGATCCGGCCGCGGGGGACGCTGGTGCTTAAATCCACCTATGCGGGTGAAGTTCCGGTGCCGCTGTCATCACTGGTAGTGGACGAGATTCGCGTGATCGGGTCGCGCTGCGGGCCCTTCGGTCCGGCGCTGCGCCTGCTGGAACAGCGGCGGGTCGATCCGACGCCCTTGATCAGCGGAGTTTATCCCTTGTCCGCCGGGATCGACGCTCTCGCGGCCGCGCGCGAGCCGAGTCGCTTGAAGATCCTGTTGTCGCCGGACGCCGCGTTGGGCGGTCTAAAGGGATAGGCCCACACGGCGACGCGCATCGAGGCAGTGCTCACCACCCCGTTCGAATTCGCGGCAACTGCGCGGGCGGCTGGGATAGATCTGACATGCATAGTCGGCCGCGGGGGTCTCGCCTCCACGCAGCGCGGCGCAACGTTCGCCGGCACGCTTCAGCCGCCGATGCGTTGCCCGCTGCTCGACGAGTTCGGGGTATTTCCGGTTGACGAGTTCCGAGGCCGCGATTTCCACCGCCTGGTAGGCCTCGCGGCAACAGGCCCCACACGTCCGGCAGTCGAGTTGCGCCGCCGCTTCCCAGCGCACACAGGCCGGTGCAGAGTCCGGTAACGCCATGGCGGGAGCGTGGCGGCAGCGGCGGTGGCGCCGGGCGACGAAAGACCAGGCGCAATCGGCACAACCGTGACCCGGATGATAGCCGGCGATCGCGGCATGGCCGGCCGGATGACGAGGCGACGGGTCGGTGCTTGTGTCCCACAACGGCGGCAGGCTTGCGACTCCGTTACCCGGGTCCGGCAACGGCACCGGTCTCGCGCGGGCCTTCGCAACCCGGTTCGCGATGTCGGCGGTCGCATGCAGCGCCTCCGCCAGCGGTTCGGCCCAGCGCCGCTGGGCGGCACGCCAGGCACCGATGCGCGCCGCGACACAACTCGCCTCCCGTCGCCCGCCCGAGTCTTCAGGGGCTGCAAACGGATCGGCCGGCAGGCTGTTCCAGAAGGTCACGCGGAAGTCCGTCGTCGGCGCCAGGAAGTCCCGCAGGCCGAAGCTGCCCGCCAGATAAGCCTGCAGCCGCAGGCAGGCCCGTTCACGCGACAAATGACGGTTGCTGGTGTTATCCAGCCCCCAGTCGGCGAGCGCTTCGCCACCCTCCCCTTCGATCAGCGCATGACACAGTTCGTGGAGAATCATCTGCGCGAGGGAATCGTCCGCGTCGAGTATGTCGTCGGTCCCGATCAGGAGTGTTCCCCTTCCATCGGTCGAGGCGTAGACCTCCCGCGCGCGTTCGACCCGGAAGCCGACCCGAGCGGCGCAGGCGATCCAGATCACGTCGAGCGGATCGGCATAACGGTGCACGACGGGGCGTGATATGGGCGGAGTGGGCGTCATGGGTAGCACGTAAGCAAGGCCGCAGTGCGCTGCGGAAGGGCTAGTCGGCGGGGGGAGTATCCTGCAGCAGCGTCACGAAACGATCGAGGCCCAGGGGACGGGAAAACAGGAATCCCTGACCGTAGCGGCAGCCGTGGTGGCGCAGGAAGTCCAGCTGCGCCGTCGTCTCTATGCCTTCCGCCACGACGTCGATCGATAGCGACCGCGCCATGGCCAGGATGGTCGACACGATGGACTGGCTGTCCGCCACGGTCTCGACCTCTTCGACGAAGCTCCGATCGATCTTGATCTCGTCGATGGGCAGGCGCTTCAACAGCTTCAGCGAAGAGTATCCAGTACCGAAGTCGTCGAGGCTGAGGCGGATCCCGATGGCCTTCAACTCGTGCAACAGCAGGCGTGTGTGCTCGACGTCGTCCATGAGGAAGCTCTCGGTGAACTCCAGCGTCAGCGTCTGCGATTCGAGCCGGTAGGCGGACATCAGGCGCCGCAGGTAGGCGTGAAAAGTCGATCGCTGGAACTGGCGCGGCGACAGGTTCACGGCCAGTCGGCACGGCATGGCAAAACCGCTTCGCCAATCACGCAGCCGCTCGAACGCCTGGCTCATTACGAACTCCGCGACCCGATCGCTGAGACCGCAATTTTCGGCCACCGGGATGAAGCGCTGCGGGGCGATGACGCCCCAACTCGGATGCCGCCAACGGATCAGTGCCTCGGCACCGACCATCCGACCGTCGGCGAGACTGTACTGAGGCTGATATTCCAGAAAAAGCTGGTCCTCGATGAAGGCGCGATGCAGGCCGGTCTCGATCTCCCAGCGTTCCTGGGCCGTGCGCCGCAGTTCCTCGCAAAAGAACTGAAAGTTGTTCTTGCCCTGTTCCTTGGCCAGGTACATCGCCGCGTCCGCATTCTTGATCAGCGTGGTCGGGTCGAGCCCATCGTTGGGATACAGGCTGATCCCGATACTGCTGCTGGTGAAGATCTCCCGCCCATCGACTTCGATGGACTCGCCGAGCATGGCGGCGATGCGGGTCGCGATCTGGCGGATGTCCTCCTCGCTGCTGATGTGGAGCAGCAGGATGAACTCATCCCCACCGAAACGCGACACGGTGTCCCCGATGCGCAGGCATTCCCGCATGCGCTCCGCCACCGCTCGTATGACCTGGTCGCCGACATCGTGCCCCAGCGTATCGTTGATGGTTTTGAAGTTGTCGAGGTCGGCGAACAGCACGGCGAGTCGCTGCTGCGACCGATCGGCATTGGCGATCGCCACGGTCAGTCGGTCGATGAACAGACTCCGGTTCGGCAGCCCGGTCATGGCGTCATGCGTGGCGAGATATTCGTTCCTGGCCTGGGACTTCTGCAGCGGAGAGATGTCACTGAACAGACACACGTGATTCGTGGTTTCGCCTTGCCCGTTCTTCACGGTGCTGACGGTGAACCAGCACGGGTAGGGTTCGCCATCCTTGCGGTAGTTCACGACTTCACCTTGCCACGAACTGGATTTCGCCAGTGCGCGCTGGACATCATCGGACCAGCTGCTCGCGGCACCCTGCGAAGCCAGCACATCCGGCGTCAGGCCGATGACCTCTTCCGCGCGGTGGCCGGTGATCTGCGTGAACGCCTCATTGACGGTCAGGATCACGTGCTGCGAGTCGGTCACCATGATGCCCTCGCCGGCCTTCTCGAACACGCGCGCAGCCAGTATCAGTTCCTGCTCGGCGCGCTTGCGCTCGGTCACGTCGGTGGCCTGGGTGCAGGTGGCATAAATCAGGCCGTCTTCACCCAGCAACGGGAACCGGACCGTGAGCAGACACCGCTCTTCCCCCGCGCGAATCAGGACATCCTCCGTTTCGAGCGGGGACTGTTGGCGCAGCACGTCCATGTCCTTGTCCCAGAACTGCTGCGCAACATCCGGGGGCAGCGCCTGATGCACGGTGCGACCTAGCACGGCGGCGGCCTCTACGCCAAAAAACGTCTCGAACGCGCGGTTCACGAAGATGAAACGACCGGCGACGTCCTTGACGCTGAGCAGCGCGGTCGAGTGATTCATGATCGCCAGCAACTTTTCTTCGCTCTGCCGCAAGCGCAATTGGGCCTCGCTGTAGGCCGTCGTGTCGACCATGACGATGACGGCCCCGGCCCCTGCGGCGCGCGGACCGCCATAGGGGTTGATCCGCAGCGAGTAATGCTGCGCACCGCTGGCGAGCGCCAACTCGACGGGGCGCCGCTCGGCGATGCTGCGCTCGACCTGCAGCGTGAAATCGTCGATGCCGGCCGGTCGCTGCAGCTGGCCTAGACGGAGCACGGTGTTGCCCGGGGCGACATTGAAGATGGAGGCGGCGGTCAGGTTGTACCGCAGCACCGTCAGTTCGTTGTTGACGACCAGAACCGGATAACCGAGATTGTTCAGTACGTTCTCCAGGTCGTCGTTGGTGATCGACAGCTCCTGGGTCTTGTTCTGCAGCTCCTGATTGATCGTCGCCAATTCTTCGTTGGTCGACTGCAATTCCTCGTTGGCCGCTTCCAGTTCTTCGTTGGAGGCCTGCAATTCCTCGTTCGACGCCTGGACTTCCTCATTCAGGGCCTGCAGTTCCTCGTTCGAAGTTTCCAGTTCCTCGATGACGGTCTGCAGATGCTCCCGCGTGGCCGACAGCTCGTCTTCGAGCGTCTTCAGTGAAGAATCGAAGCTCTCCTCTGGTGCCGAATCGCGTTTCGAGTCCTTGGACGGCTGCGCGGGCGCGGGTTCGAACGCCACCAGGAAAAGCTGCCGCCCGTCCCTGACAAAGGGATGGACTGCGAGCCGGGTCGAAAGCGTCTGCCCGCTCGGCGCGCTGATGGATCGTGCCCGTCCGAGTGTCGACGACTGCCGCTTTCTGGCCTGCCGCAGCAGGGTTTGCAGGTCGCTGCGCAGGCCCCGGCAAATTAGATGGGCGAGGTCGAACGACGGTGCGCCGTCTGGAACCTGCATCCAGTTGTTCACATCACCGAAGACGTGCAGCAACCGCGACTCCTCATCCACGACGACACTGGGCGGACCGTAATGCCGGAGCACTTCGTTGCGGTACTCGGACTCCGGCGTGAGCGGTGGGGGCGTCAGGTCGCTGCGCGGCAGGATGTCCCGAGCGAGGGATGGGCGGCCGCCGTTCAGCAGCGCCAGTCGCTTGTCCTGCGGACGCGGACGAAACAGCCGCGACTCCTTGTCCACCACACTGTAGAGGCCTTCCTGCTGGGAAATGCCCTCAGAACGCCCAAGAAACAGATAACCGCCCGGATTCAACGCATAATGGAACATCGCCAGGACGCGGGCTTGAAGATCGTTCTTGAAATAGATCAGCACGTTGCGGCAACTGATCAGGTCGAGCCGCAGGAATGGCGGATCCTGGTTGAGGTCCTGGCGCGCGAAGACGACCGCGTCGCGGACCGATGCCGCGATCTCGTAGCGATCCCCGGTCTTCTGGAAATACCGCCCGAGCAGCTCGGCCGGAATCTGGCTTACGGCACTCGAGGAATAAATTCCGCGCCGTGCCTTCGCCAGCGCGTTGATGTCGATGTCGGTTGCGAAAATCTGCAGGCGTAACGACTTGGCGGCCGACCGGCAGGCTTCGAGCAGTACGATGGCGATCGAGTAAACCTCTTCGCCGGTGGCGCAACCGGGAACCCAGACGCGCACTTCCTCACCCGGAGCCTTGGGTGCGATCAGCGTGGCGGTCGCCACCCTGAGATCCCGGAACGCTTCCGGATCGCGAAAGAATGCGGTGACCGAGATCAGGATATCGCGGCACAACCGGTCCAACTCTTCGGTGTTGCCCTGCGCGAAGGCCAGGTAGTCATCGAGCGACGACAGGCGGTTGGCCGTCATCCGCCGCTCGATGCGCCGCATCAACGTATTGTCCTTGTAGCCGGAAAAATCGATCCGTGTCCGCTTGCGCACCTGCGCAAGCAGCTTTTTCAGCGTCAGAGGCAATGAGTTGGATTCCTGGGCGGGAACGACAAATCCCCGGGTGTGGACCAGCGCCGCGATTTCGTCGGCGACCCGGGCGGGTGGCAGAATCCAGTCCACGCAATCGGTGTCGATGGCTGACTGGGGCATGCCGTTGTACTTGGCCGACTCGGGCTCCTGCGCAAAGGTCAGGCCGCCACCGGCCTTGATGTCCCGGATACCCAGTGCGCCGTCCGAGCCGGTCCCGGACAGAATGACGCCGATGGCGTCCTCCCCCTTGGCCTCGGCCAGCGAGGCGAACAGCGTGTTGATGGAGGGGCGTGGCACCACGCCCTCTTCCAGAGCCACCAGGCGCAGCGCGTTGCCGCGCAGGACGACGTTGTGCGTTGCCGGCGTGACGTAGATCGTGTTGGGCAGAGGAATCGTCCCGTCGACGACTTCCACGACGTCCAGGGCGGTCTCACGGGCGAGCAGCTGGACGAGCATGCTGCGATAGGTCGGCGAGGAGTGCTGCACAACGACGCACGGAATCCCGATGTCCCGCGGCAGGTGGGCGACGAGCTGGCTCAGCGCCTCCAGTCCGCCCGCCGAAGCCCCGATGCCAACGACGAAACGGCGCGCCGACGACTCATCGCCAGAAGTGTCCGGGTCGGGATCGGTGTGAGCTGCAGTCGTGTTCATAATCGAGGTGCGGTTCTGATGCCTCGTTACGCGATTGGGCCCGGTCGAAGAAGCAACCGGATTGCATCTCATCGCGAGCGCAGAACCCCTGACGCCGGCGATGCGGCATTCCCCTAATTCGTTCGAATTATCGCGACTCGGGGAGGCTTTGCAAAGGCATAACCGCACCGCGCTCTCGGATGGACTGATGCTGGATCACTGATCCACGTCCGAAGAGCTTCTCCCGCAGTCACCTACTCAACTCGCAATCAGTCCATGGCGGTAGGCGAGCCGGGCCATCTCCGCCGAGGTGTTGACGCTCAGCTTCGATTTGATCAGCGTCGTGTAGTTGGCGACCGTCTTGTAGCCCAAGCGGAGCTCCTCGGCCACCTCGCGCGTCGTGTAGCCCTTGGCGAGCAAACAGAACACGTCGAATTCGCGGGCCGAGAGGCTGTTCAAGGAACTGCTCTGGGCCGTCGTCCCGGTTTGCAGGGCCAGCTTCTGCGCGATTTCGTGTTCCAGATAGTTCTGGCCCCCGGCGATGCGCTCGACCGCTTCGACCAGGATCTCCGGCGCACAGCTCTTCGTGATATACCCCTTCGCGCCCGCTTCCAGCGCCCGCACCACATAGGCCGGCTCGTCATGGATGCTGAACATCAGGATTCTTGCATTCGGATCGCGGGCGATCAGCCGCCGCACCGTCGCCAGCCCGCCGATACCGGGCAGGCTCAAATCCATGACGACGACCTGCGGGCGGTGTAGTCCGTAAAGCTGGCAGGCTTCCTCACCGCGTTCAGCCTCGCAAATGACCTTGATGTCCGAGGACTGTGTCAGTAAAAGACGGTAGCCGGCCCGCACCACGGCGTGGTCGTCGACCAGCATGACACTGATAGTGTTGATCATTGCACCGCACCTCCGCACGGGACGATTACCCGCAGAACAACGCCTCGACCCGGGTGGGTTCGTAGCTCGAATTGCCCGCCCAGACTGGCCACCCGCTCCCGAATCCCCAACAGACCGAAGCCACGGCGCGGCTGGGCCGGCTCGAAACCCCGACCGTCGTCCGCCACCTCCAGCAACACCTGATCCATGCCGTCACCGCCGCGCAGCAGCCGCAGCCCGATGTCGGCGCGGTGCGCACCGGCATGCTTGACGATATTCGTCAGACCCTCCTGAACGATGCGGAACAGGTGAATGCGCGCCTCGCCGGCGCATTCGTCGACACCGGCCTCGCAATCGAAGGCCAGACTCAGCTCGGGATGTCGCTGCCGCCAGGTCTCGACGAGATCCTCGAGCGATACACTCAGCCCGAGTTCATCGAGTACGGTCGGGCGCAGACGGCGCATCATGCCGCGAACCACGCCGAACAGACGGTCGCAAATGGTCATGATCTGCTCGACTGCTTCCTTGTGTTGCTCTCCGGCGGCTCGCAACGTCGCCGCCATGACCTTGATCGCCGTCACCGACTGTCCGAGTTCGTCGTGCAGTTCCTGAGCAAGGAAGCGCCGCTCCTCTTCCTGGATCCGCAGCGACTGCTGCGTCAGGGCGCGATTTTCCGCCCGGGCATGTTCCAACGTCGCCGCCATGTGATTGAAAGCCCGCGAAATGAGGGCGAACTCGGGGAGCGGAAAATGCGGCAGGCGTTTGCCGAAATCGCCCTTGTCGATGTTTTCCAGTCCTTCCAGGATCACGCCGACCGAGCGGAATGCGCGTCCCACCGTCACGTGGACCAGCGCGTAAATCGCCACGGCAAGCACCAGCAGCAACAGCAGGAACCCCTGGGTTTCATTCCAGGCCTCGACAATCTCGTCGCCGGCGTTGGCCTCGATCCGGATCACGGCTTCGGCGCCGCCTTCCACCGGCACGCGACGCTCAGCCACGCCCGCCGGCGGCGTCACGGCCCAGGCGAACCACGCTGGGACTTCCCGCGAGGTCGGGACCGGGCTGAGCGCGCCCTGGTGCATGCCGCCCGGAGGCTGATCGATGTGGATACGCAGGTGACGGGTTCGGTCCAGCGACCGCAACTGCCCCAGCCAGGCCTGGTCCGGCGGGTCGGAACCGCGGCGCTCGGCGATCCCGGCTTCGATCAACTGCATCGCCAGATTGACCGTCGAGGCAACCTCTTCCGCCACGGAGCGACGGGCATTGAGGATGGCGAACACAAATCCGAGGCCGATGATCAGCAGCATCGTCAGCCCGATCATCAAATTCAAACGAAAGCGCAGACTCACGGCAGGCCCGTCTCCATTCTTATCGTGAACGCCCGTCGCCGCCAGGGCCCATCGAATACATCGCGCTAGTCACGGCCGGTCTGGTGGAACTCTTCGTGCGCATCGTCGACGATACGCCCGCTGGCGGCATCGACTTCCAGTTTCCACTCCCTACCGTCCGAGCCCCGTATGTCGAACTCATAGGATGCAGCGCCGCTGTTCTTGATCTCGTACTCGGTTTCCACGATCTCACCGGGATACCGCTCCAGCGCGACGCGTCGCGCTTCCTCGAGACCGATCCGACGGTTGGCAGCGAACAGGGGGTCATCCGGACTCGCGACTTCCCGTTCCATCCCGACGATCTTCCCGGAATAGCCGTCGCATTCCATTTCCCAGCGCATTCCGTCTTCGCCCGCGATTTCGAATTCGTAGATCAGACGCCGCTCGCGCCACTTGTATTCGATCTTGATTACCGGACCCGGATGCGCAGATGCGACCGCTGCACGGCAATCCTCGATCCGTATCCGTGTCGTTATGGCTTTGAAGTTCTCCGCCGCACTGGGCGTCACCGGCATCGCGAGTAGCGTTGCCGCGAGCGGGGCGAACGAGGTTCGATGAGTCATGAACGGACAGTGGATGGGACGAACGGGAAGTCGTCGGCGGGTGTCGCGATATGGAACTACCGTCGATCCCGCAGCCTAGCCCAAGGCCCGGAGAGTCACAAGCCGAGGGGTTAGCCCCGGCCCACTTTCGGGAAAACTTCCCTAGCGAGGGCACTCTGAACAATCGCGAGCATCCGGCGGAACCCATCCAGGGTTCCGCCCTACGGCCGTTACACGCCTCATCGTAGGGCGGATGCCCGCAGGGCAATCCGCCAGAACCCAACACGCTACGTCAAGGACGCAGTGTAGGGTGAGGCATCGCCATCATCCGGCGGAACCCATCCATGGTTCCGCGCTACGGCCGTTGCACGCCTCATCTTAGGCGGATGCCCGCAGGGCGATCCGCCAGAACCCAACACGCTACGTCAAGGACATTGTGTAGGGCGAGGCATCGCCATCATGCGGTGGAACCCGTCCATGGTTCCACCCTACGGCTATTCCGACCGACGGCCATGATGGGTGGAGCACCGCCGGCACATGGTATGCGCGGCCAGGCCGGATTTTTTCCCGCCCCCAATCGGGCCGAATTCCGTAGGTCGCCGCGTACCCTCGGCCGCAGAATTCACCGCCGAAACGACGAGACCTCATGCCCGGCCCGACCGTGGGTTGGCATGACAAGACCAACGACCTGGAGGAGCAGTTCCCATGCACGTACGAAAAGTGGCCCTCACCCTGCTAGCTGGCGGAATCGCCGCAGCAATGGCCCCGGCGCAGGCCAATCCGGACCTCATCCGGATGTCCGAGAGCGACGAGAACTGGGTCATGCAAACCAAGGACTACAGCGCCACGCACTTCTCGAAAATGACGCAGATCAACGCGTCCAACGTGAAGGATCTGAAAGTCGCCTGGACGTTCTCCACCGGCACGCTGCACGGTCACGAAGGCGGCCCGTTGGTCGCCGACGGCATCATGTATGTCCACACCCCTTTCCCAAACAACATCTACGCGCTCGACTTGAACGAGCCCGGCAAGATTCTGTGGCAGTACAAGCCCAAGCAGAACCCGGCAGCCCGCGCGGTTGCCTGCTGTGACGTCGTCAACCGCGGTCTGGCCTATGTGCCGGCCGGGGATCACGGCCCGGCCAAGATCTTCCTGAACCAGCTCGACGGTCACGTCGTCGCACTGAATGCAAAGACCGGCGAAGAAATCTGGAAGATGGAGAACTCCGACATCACGGTCGGCTCCACGCTGACCATTGCGCCTTTCGTCGTCAAGGACAAGGTGCTGGTCGGCACCTCGGGCGCCGAGTTGGGAGTGCGCGGTTACGTCACCGCCTACAACCTGAAGGACGGTGCCATGGCGTGGCGTGCCTACGCGACCGGCCCGGACGAGGAGATGCTGCTCGACAAGGACTTCAACAAGGCCAATCCGCACTACGGCCAGTTCGGGCTGGGCCTGTCGACCTGGGAAGGCGACGCCTGGAAGATCGGCGGCGGCACCAACTGGGGCTGGTATGCCTACGACCCCAAGCTCGACATGATTTATTACGGCTCGGGCAACCCGGCGCCGTGGAACGAGACCATGCGTCCCGGTGACAACAAGTGGACGATGACGATCTGGGGCCGCGACGTCGCGACCGGCAAGGCCAAGTTCGGTTACCAGAAGACGCCGCACGACGAATGGGACTACGCCGGCGTGAACTACATGGGACTGTCCGAACAGGAAGTGGACGGCAAAGTCCAGCCGCTGCTGACCCACCCGGACCGCAACGGCATCGTTTATACGCTGAACCGCGAAACGGGCGCGCTGGTGAACGCGTTCAAGATCGACGACACCGTGAACTGGGTCAAGAAGGTCGATCTGAAGACCGGTGTGCCAGTACGCGATCCGGAATACGGCACGCGGATGGACCACGAGGCCAAGGGCATCTGCCCGTCCGCCATGGGCTATCACAACCAGGGCCTGGAAGCCTATGACCCCAACAAGAAGCTGTTCTACATGGGCGTCAACCACATCTGCATGGACTGGGAACCGTTCATGCTGCCCTACCGGGCGGGCCAGTTCTTCGTCGGCGCGACGCTGAACATGTACCCGGGCCCCAAGGGCACGCTGGGCCAGGTCAAGGCGATGAACTCCGTGACCGGCAAGATGGAATGGGAGATCCCCGAGAAATTTGCAGTCTGGGGCGGCACGCTGGCCACCGCGGGCGATCTGGTCTTCTACGGCACGCTGGATGGCTACATCAAGGCGCTGGATTCCCGCAGCGGCAAGGAACTGTGGAGGTTCAAACTGCCGTCTGGGGTCATCGGCCACCCGATCACCTTCGGCCACAAGGGCAAGCAGTACCTCGCGATCTATTCGGGCGTCGGCGGCTGGCCGGGTGTCGGCCTGGTGTTCGACCTGAAGGATCCGACCGCGGGCCTCGGCGCAGTGGGCGCGTTCAAGGAACTGGCGCACTACACGCAGATGGGCGGCTCGGTCTTCGTGTTCTCGCTGTAAACGGATCGATATTGCTGCCGCGGCGCCGCGTGCCGACGCGTGGCAGCTCTTCCCCGCCATGGACGCCGGCCGTTGCCGGCCGGCGCACCGGCGAGCCGCGCAGCGTAATCCCTAACCCCCACAGGAGATCTCCACTTCCATGCGTTCCGCACGCCTCATGTGTTTGAGTGGCGTCCTGGCGTTGTTCGGCGCCAGTGCCGCCGACGCCGCGCAGCCGCTCAAGGTCTGCGCCGCCGAGAACGACCTGCCCTATTCCAATCAGGCTGGGCAGGGCTTCGAGAACAAGCTGGCCGAACTGATCGGCAAGGAATTGGCACGGCCCGTCGAGTACGTCTGGTGGACCGATCCGCGCTACTTCGTGCGCGATCAACTCGAGCGCGGTCTTTGCGACGTCGTCATGGGCGTCGATACCGGGGATCCGCGCATGCTGACCAGCAAGCCGTATTACCGCTCCGGTTATGTGTTCGTGTACCGCAAGGACAAAATCGCCTCGGTGAAGGACTGGAACAGCGATGCCTTGAAGAAGGCCGGGCATATCGCCTTCATGCCGGATACGCCGGCCGAAACGATGATCCGGTCGATCGGCCGCTACAACGACCAGTTCAACTACCAGCAGTCGCTGGTGGGCTTCAAGTCCCGCCGGAATCAGTACGTGCGCTACGACCCGGAGAAGCTGGTGCAGGAAGTCGCCAGCGGGAATGCCGAAATCGCCGTGCTGTGGGGCCCGCAGGCTGGCCGCTATGTGCGCGCAGCCGACAAGCCCCTGGCGTTGACCGTCATTCCCGACCACCAGCAACGCTCCGACGGGCTGAAGATTCCGCACCATTATTCGACGTCGATCGGCGTACGCAACGGCGAACAAGCGCTCCTGAACGACATCAATCGTGTCCTGGCGAAGCAGCAGTCGAAAATCGCCGCGGTCCTCAAGGCGGAGGGGATTCCGTTGCTCGCGCTGGAGGGCGAGACGCAGCCGACGGCCAAAGCCGTGGCACCGACCGCTGCCTCGCAGCCCGCGGCTTCTGTCACAAAAACGACTACGAAAGACAAATCCTAAGGAAAACCACCCCATGGTATCGATGAGATTCAAGTTCCCAGCGCTGGCTCTGCTCGGCCTGTGCCTCAGCGGCACAGCCACCGCGGAGATTACTTTCCGCCACGCGATTACCGGCGAAACCCTCGATTTTTCGTTCGGCAAGAAGGGCGGCGACACGGAAGCCTTCAAGAAATTCAAGGAGACCGGCAAGAACCCGTACAACGGCGACCCCGCCGCCATCGAGAAGGGCCACAGTCTGTACCTGACGGCCTGCTCCGGGTGCCATGGGCACAACGCCGAAGGCAAGCTCGGCCCCGGTCTCGCCGACGACTACTGGACCTACCCACGTAATTCGATGGACGTGGGTTTGTTCGAGACGCTCTGGGGCGGGGCGCAAGGCATGATGGGTCCCCAGAACACCAACCTGAACGCCGACGAGATGCTGCAAGTCATGGCCTGGCTGCGCAGCGTCTACACCGGTGACCCGAAGAAGGCCGACTGGCTCAAGTGAGATCACTGCGATCCCAACCTAAGGAGGAGTACACGATGAAAATGCACCCATTGCCGGCAACCCTGATGTTGGTCTTCGCCGCGGGCACCGCCAATGCCTACGACGGCACCAACTGCAAATACCCCGGTAACTGCTGGGAGCCGAAACCCGGCTACCCCGACAAGGTGGCCGGCAGCAAGTACGATCCCCAGCACGATCCGGCCGAGTTGAACAAGCAGCACGAGTCGATCCGCGCCATGGAGGCTCGCAACCGCAAGCGCGTCGAGCACCTCGTGACGACCGGCAAGTTTGTCTACAACGTCGACGACCTCAAGTGATCGGGTAACGACACCCCTTCCTGACTTTTGGGGGGGGGCTCGCCCCCCTTTCTTTTTCGTCCCTCACCGGCCGCCGCGGCAACGCGGCACACTTTATCTGCCGCAGTCGTTCCATGACCAAACCCAATACGCTCGCCGACTGGCGGGCCCCGGCCCTGCTGCTGGAAGAGCATCTGAATCAGGTCATACTCGGTCAACCGCAGGCCATACGGCTGTTGTTGATCGCCGTCTTCGCGCGCGGCCACGCCCTGCTCGAAGGGAATGTCGGTATCGGCAAGACGACCTTGCTGCGGGCCATGGCCCGTGGCCTGGGCGGTGAGTGCGGCCGGATCGAAGGCACCGTCGATCTGATGCCCACGGACCTGGTCTATCACACCTATCT
Organism: Methylolobus aquaticus; assembly: GCF_054172105.1. Lineage (NCBI taxonomy): Bacteria > Pseudomonadati > Pseudomonadota > Gammaproteobacteria > Methylococcales > Methylococcaceae > Methylolobus > Methylolobus aquaticus. Next base: position 58,039 of record NZ_JBSYXP010000018.1, on the reverse strand, counting down.
CGATGCGAGCGGCAAGCCCGGCGTGGATCCGGGCCCCCTGCTGCATCACGGCGAACAGCTCTCGACGTTTTTCTTTAACGAGATCAACCGCGCCCGTCCGCAGGTCCACTCCCTGCTGCTGCGCGTCATGGCGGAAAAGAGCGTCAGTGCCTTCAACCGGGAGTTCTACTTCCCGCATCTGCTCGTGTTTGCCGACCGTAACCGCGTCGAAAAAGAGGAAACCTTCGAACTCCCGGCCGCGGCTCGCGACCGCTTCACGATGGAGATCGCCCTCGACTACCCCCGCGACACGGGCGATCTGCAGGCGGTGATGTTCGAGCCGCGCTTCCATGACACCTCCGAACTGATCCGTGCGATCCCGGAGGGTCTCATCGATTTCAAACGTCTGAATAGCCTCGCCGCGGAGGTCCAGGAGTCGATCCACGCCAGCGAGCGGCTGCGCCTGTACGCGGTCGACCTGTGGCGTGCGACTCATCACCCGGGTGATTTCGGCATTCAGTTGCACGATGCCGAGGGCATCGGCGCCATTCAGGCCGGGGCCAGTCCGCGCGGTATGAGCCTGCTGGTGCGCGCCGCCCGGGTACACGCCTGGCTGCAGGCCCGAGAAGCGGTGCTGCCTGAGGACGTCCAGGCCGTGTTCCACCCGGTGATCGCGCACCGGCTGGTGCTGGACCCCGTCTACGAATTCCATCGTTCGGAACTCGTGCCGGAACTGATCTGCAAGATCTTGAATGCCGTTGCCGCACCATGATGTACATGGCGGAGATCGACTACCGGTTACGCGGACGCGCCCGCGGCGTGCGGGCCGGCAGTCATGCCGGGCGTGCGAGCGGCGACGGGCAGCAGTTTTTCGATCTGGCACCGTTTCTGAGCAAACCGGATGCCCGCCACCTCGACCTCCGGCACAGCCTGAACGACCCGCTCGGTGCCTTGTGGGTGCGGCGCCAGCAGCAGCTGGTGACCATTCCGGTCTGGCTGATCGCCGACCTGTCAGCGTCCATGGACTACCCGGGCGTGTACTCGAAGATGGACACGCTCGCCGATTTCGTCGTGGCCCTGTCCCAGTCCGCCTGCCGGGTCGGTGACCGCTTCGGCTTTCTGGGCTGCGACGAGTCGCCGCGCCTGGAATGGCGGCTGCCGCCGACGCGCCAGCCAATGGCAGCCCAGCGCCTTGCCGCCCGACTGCGGCAGTGCCACCCACAGGGCAGCCATGCGCGCGGCCTGCTGCGGGCCGCACGCCTCTTGAGTTCCCGCCGGGCTCTTGTGTTCCTGGTCTCCGACTTTCATCTCCCGCTGCCGGTCATACGCGAACTGATGCTGACCCTGTATCGGCACGAGGTCGTGCCGGTCGTGCTATGGGATCCAGCTGAGTCGGGGCGTGTCGCCCGCGGTAACGGGCCGGCGCGGTTCACCGACCTCGAGACCGGCCATGAACGCGCACTCTGGCTGCGCGCGGACCTCCGGGAGCGACTGTTGAACGCCTTCAACGAGCGACGGCAGCGGCTCCGTGAAACCCTACGCTCACAGGGACGGGACCCCTTGTTCCTCGAAGGTTCCTTCGACGCGGCCGCCGTCAACCAGTATTTCCGCCGAGTGCGCTGATGCGGGTTCCCGGTGTCCTGTTGGTCATGCTTCCGCTGGTGGACGTCGCCGCCACGGAGCCGCCGGCCGTACTTATCGATGCGCCGCGACCCTTCGGCTACGTGATCGGCGACCGTGTACCACTGGCCGCCGAGTTCGAGCTGCCCCCCGGCTGCGAGCCGCTGACGGCAGCATTGCCGCAGCCGGGTCGAGTCGACTATTGGCTGGAGTTGCGCAGTGCCGTACTGCAGCCACTGGGGTCTGGCCGCTTCCGGCTGGAACGTGTCTATCAGACCTTCTTCGCACCGCTGGAGGTCAAGACCCTGGCGATTCCGGCCGTGTCCATCGCCTATCGCTGCCAGGGTACCAGCCAGTCCTTGCCGATTCCTTCCTGGAATTTCACGATGGCGCCGATCCGCCCGGTCGCGGTCGGCAAGGGACAGGACGACAGTTACATGCGGCCCGACCGGGCACCAGAGCCACCGTCCCTGGCGCGGCACCTCTGGCCACTGTCGGGCTGGAGCCTGATCGCAGTCGCTTGCGGGGCGACTCTCGCCTGGCTCAACGGTTGGTTGCCCCTACATCGGCGGCGCCGGGCGTTCGCCGCCGTGTTCCGGTGGCTGCGTGCCGAGCCCAGCCTACCGCTAGCCGGTCCCCGACTATTGGAGGCCTATGCACGGTTACACCAGGCCTTCAATGCCACCTACGGCAAACCGCTGTTCGCGACCAAGATGGACGAATTTCTCGTCGCTCAGCCAGCCTGGGCCGACCTGCGCCCGCAGATCGAGGCATTCTTCCAGGCCTCGTATGCCGTGCACTTCGGCCCCGATGCCGGCCAGTCCCCCGGCGACTACCCACCGGAACGCCTGCTGGAACTGGCGACGCTGTGTCGTCAACGCGAGCGCCGTGCATGATGTCGGTGACCTTCGGACAGCCGCTGTGGCTGTTGTTATTGCCTCTGGCGCTATTGCCGTTGCGCCTGTCGTCGCTCGAGAGTCGCGGTTACTCCAGCATCAGCCGCGTGCCGGCCGATCCCTTGTCTCGTGCCTTTGGTGTTTCGCTGACGGTCGCCGGGATCCTCGGTCTGGCCGGTCTGCTCCTCGGGTTGGCCGGTCCGGCGCGGGAAGGCCGTGAGATCCAGCGAGTGGGCGAAGGAGCGAATATCGTGCTGCTGATCGATCGCAGCAACAGCATGGATCACAGTTTTGCTGGCCGGACTCCGGCTGGTGGCGAGGAGTCGAAATCCCATGCCGCGGAGCGGTTGCTTGCGGACTTCGTCTCGACGCGACCGCATGACCGCTTCGGCGTTGCAGCCTTCAGTACCGCGCCGCTGTTCGTAGAACCGCTGACCGACAACCGGGAGGCGACGCTGGCCGCGTTGCGGGCACTGTCGAGCCCTGCCCTCGCCTACACCCATGTCAGCAAGGGCCTCGCGCTGGCGCTGAGCCTGTTCCGCGCGCCGCAGGCGGAAGAAGGCGGCGCCCGCATCGTGCTGCTGGTATCCGACGGCGCCGCCGTCGTCGACCCGGACAGCGAACGCCTGCTGCGCACGCGCTTTCGCGACAGCGGCGCCCACCTGTACTGGCTGTTCCTGCGCACGGCCAACACCCCGGGCCTGTTCGAGACCCCGGAGGACCCGCGCGACGATACACCGCAGATCCGCCCGGAGCGTCATCTGCATCTGTTCTTCGAAACCCTGGGCGTACCCTACCGCGCGTTCGAGGCGGAGTCAGCCGACGTCATGGCGCAGGCCATGCGCGAGATCGACCGGATCGAACGCCTGCCCATGCGCTACCGGGAGCGTGTGCCCCGCCTGCCGCTGCAGGCGTGGTGCTACGGTACCGCCGCGCTCGCGATCGGCTGGTTGCTGGCAGTGAAGCTGGCGGAGGTGCGGACGTGAAGAAGACGCTGCGACCGCTACTGGTGCTAGGCATCGTGCTGGGCGTGTTGGGCGCGATGATCGAGATCGGTGCGCTGCGCCGTGTATCCCAGCAGCGGGCGGATCTTGCGTTGCTGGCTTCCGGCCAGGATCTTCCCGTCGAGCGCCGCCCCGGTGCCACGCCACCGGTGCAACTGGCGCGTGCGATCCATCTGGCCGCGCGCGAACGTTACGACGATGCCTTGGAGCTTTACAACTGGCTGACCGGAAGGGGCGATCCGGCGTTCACCGCGTTGCTGCAGTACAACCTGGGCAACCTGCACCTGCGCCGCGCGGTCGAGCAAGTCGAAAAGATGGAAATCTTCCGCGCGGTACCGGCCCTGGAACTGGCCAAGGACGCCTACCGTAAGTCCTTGACCCTCGCGCCGGACTTCTGGGATGCGAAGTACAACCTGGAAGTGGCCATGCGTCTGCTGCCGGAAATGGCCCGGCGCGACCATCGATCCGACGAGGCCGAGGAAGAAACCGAGACCCATCGCAGTTGGGCGACGCTACCCGGATTCCCGCGCGGCCTGCCATGAGCCCCGTCATCTCCAAGCAGATACGCGCCGACTCCGGCGACCCTCCGGCCCGCATCAGCCTGCCCAGGTTCCGGATCGCATGCCTGGGCGTGGCGTTGAGCGGTGCCCTTTTGGCCGCGTTCGGCCTGACCGGGTCCGGCGCGCAGCCCGTCTATCGGGCCATCGTCGTGGTCGACATCACGCGCAGCATGAACGTGCGCGACTATAACGGCGACGCCGGCCCCGAGAGCCGTCTCGACTTCGCGAAGAAGGCTCTACTGCAGGCGGTCAGGGGCCTGCCGTGCGGTTCCCAGCTCGGCCTCGGCCTGTTCACCGAGCGACGGTCTGCGCTGTTGTTCGAACCCCTCGAAGTCTGCCAGGGCTTCGAGGTGCTCAGCGCCGCGGTCGAGCAGCTGGACTGGCGCATGGCCTGGGCCGCCGACAGCCGCATCGCCGACGGTTTGGTGGACGCCCTGAAAACCCTGCCCGACACCGATACCGCACTTGCCTTCGTGACCGACGGACAGGAGGCGCCGCCGCGCAATCCGCGCTATCGCCCCGCGCTGGCGGAGTTTGTCGGCAAACGCCACGGCATCGTCCTCGGCGTCGGCGGGCTTGCGCTGTCACCCATTCCGAAATTCAACGAAAAGGGCGAACCGGCCGGGTTCTATGCCGCCGAGGAGGTGCCGCACCGCTCCAGTTTCGGGCTGCCCAACCGGCATCCCACCGAGATCGAGGGTTACCACGAGCGGAACGCCCCCTTCGGCAGCGCGTGGGAAATCGGCAATGAGCACCTGTCGTCGCTGAAAGAGGACTACCTGAAGGAACTGGCTGGCGAGGCAGGCTTGGTGTACCGGCGCCTGGAACGGCCCGAAGACCTCCCGCACGCCCTGATGCTCCCCGACTTCTCGCGAGAACAGCGCGTCCGCACCGACCTCAGCGCGTGGCCGGCGAGCTTGGGGCTGCTCGCCCTGGCGCTGACCTTCATGGTGGAGCCGCTGCTGCTGCTCGCCGGACGTCTGCGTCGGCCTCTATTGACCAACCACTGACGAAACATGAAACCGATGAAACGTTTGCTCGTGTTGCTTGCCTGCCTGCCGCTGACCGTCCTGGCCCACGGCCCGACCCCACAAAAGATCGACGAGGCCGTGGATATCCGCGCGCCGGCGGCCAAGGTCTGGGAAACGGTCCGCGATTTTGGCGGTGTCGATCGATGGAATCCCGCGGTGAAGAAAATCGAACTGCAGGGCGGCAACACGGCTGGCAGTTCGCGGACTCTCACCTTCGAAAACGGCCAGAGCGTGACCGAGAACCTCGATGCCTTCGATGACGCGCAGCGGGAGTACCGGTACCGTCTGGCGAAGGAGAACCTGGAAGCCCTGCCGGTCAGCTCGTATTCGGCGACCTTGCGCGTAACTCCGATCGACGAAGCCAACAGTAAGGTGGCGTGGATCGGGCGCGCCTACCGCGGCGATACCAGCAACGAGCCGCCGGAGAAACTCAGCGACGAAGCCGCACAGACGGCCCTGCGCAAACTGTTTCGGAGCGGTCTGGATCAGTTGAAGAAGCAATTGGAGACGGGTCAGTGAAACCCTGAGATCGCGGCAACCCTTGGGCGGGCGATCCCCCTCAGGCATCAGGCACCCACAGCTCCGCCAGTGAGAACGTCAGTTCCGCGAACGGCGGCGCTGTAACCTCCTCGGCCTCCTGCCAGGCGTGTTCCATGACCCAGCGCCCCTCGTGCAAACGGAAGACTTCGAGGGTGCCCTGGTCCGGGTCGACCAGCCACAGCCAGGCGACGCCTTCGGCCGCATAGATCGGCATCTTGACCACCCGGTCGGTGCGCGCGGTGCCGGGCGACAGTACCTCGCACACCCAGTCCGGCGCCAGCGTGAAATACGCTTCATCGGGAAAGACCGGCAGCCGCTCGCGCCGCCAACCCGCGAGATCGGGCACCAGCACGTTCGACCCGAGATGCAGCTCCGGCTCGTACAGGATCCACCAACCGCCTGGCCCCCCACGGCCTCGATGATAGGGCCCAATGAGCTCGTCACTGATAATCGATGCCGCAAGGGCATGCCGCGGCGCCGGCCGCGGCTGCGTGACCAGCGTTCCGTGGAGAATCTCGCCGATCAGGTGCTCGGGCAGGTTCAGCAAATCCTCATAGGTGGCCAAGCGGTTCGCAGGCTGATGCATGGAACGGTCCTCGTCGATCCTGGCCGAAACGCTATCATGGATGGGGCGGCAGCCAAAGCGACGGCAGGGGGCCGATTCAAGACACTGGCGTTTACGAAAAATGCTAAAGCCGGGCGGTGCCTGCACTCTGGAGCACGAGCGAGCGCACTCAGGCTGCCGGCACCCACAGGTCGGCCAGTGAGAACGTCAGTTCCGCGAACGGCGGCGCCGCGACCCCCTCGGCTTCCTGCCAGGCGTGCTCCATCACCCAGTGACCCTCGTGCAGGCGGAACACTTCGAGGGTGCGCTGATCCGGGTCGACCAGCCAGAGCCAGGCGACGCCTTCGGCCGCATAGATCGGCATCTTCACCACCCGGTCGGTGCGCGCGGTGCCGGGCGACAGCACCTCGCAGACCCAGTCCGGCGCCAGCGTGAAATACGCCTCATCGGGAAAGACCGGCAGCCGCTCGCGCCGCCACCCGGCCAGATCGGGCACCAGCACGTTCGACCCGAGATGCAGCTCCGGTTCGTCCAGTATCCACCAGCCACCGGGACCGCCGCGGCCATGGTCGAACGGATTCATCAACCCGCCGCCGATGGCTGATGCGGCGCGGGCATGTCGCGGGGCCGGCCGCGGCTGGGTGACCAGCGTCCCGTTGATGATCTCGCCGATCAGATGCTCGGGCAGGTCGAGCAAGTCCTCGTAGGTGGCCAAGCGGTTCGCAGGCTGATGCATGGAAGAGTCCTCTCGGGCGTCCTCCAGAAACTATCACGGTCGGCCCATCAGACCAAGTAACTGGATGGAGTTTGCCTGCGACGCCGGCGCCAGCCGAAACATACGTCCGGGCCTTGCGGTCCGCCCTGGAATTGAAGTGGCGCGGGGCAGTTAGCCTGGCACCAGCGCCAGAGACCAACCACGCTCAGTCCGGTGCAAACTTCGTGTCCACAAGTTCCCAGCGTTGGGAGCCGCCGTCGGTTGCCGAACAACCCAATTCCAGGGGGGACGCTCCCGGCGCCAGTTCGTGCCGGCCGCGATCGCCGGTCTTGACACCCATATAGACGCGGTCGAGCCAGATCACGACCGTGCGGTCCGGGTGTGTGCTATGCACGGCAAGCATTTCGCCGTCCCTGGCCTGGCAGTGCGCATCCTCGAGCTTGAGCCATTCCACGGCTTCGAGGGCGCCGTCATCGGCCTGACCACCGCATGCGGCCAGCGAACCAGTCAGCATGGCGACAAGGCCTAGAGAAGTACCCCGGGAGCGGTGGAAAGGGTCAGTGATGACCATGAAAGCATTCTCCTTTTTTTGTCTTGGCAGGTTCGGCTCAGGGTGCCCGGCGGTGGCGGGCCGGCACCCAGGATGCAGCCCTGCGGAATGCTAGCAAGGGCACGGCCAGCGTGAGCATCGAAAGCAACGGACTCGACTTTTTCCCGTCCGATGAGGGAGATCGTCACGGGCGGCGTTGCCGGATGACGACTCGGCGGGATTCCGGGGGGCGACGACCGCATCGAGGAGGGCCTTGACGTCAGCCCACCTCCCCTTCGCTCCGGGAAATCATCCCGTTGACGGGTGGCATTTGCCGGGAGCACTGTGTGCCGTCTTTCCTTGAACCTCCTAAGTCCATGCCGTCCGCCATCTTGCGCCACAGTCTCCTCTTGACCCTGATGGTGCTGATGGACCCGGGGGCCTGCGCGGAGCTGGATCGGGAAGCCGTGGTGGCACTGCTCGCCGGGCCCCATGCCAGCCGCCCCAATCTGGTCAAACGCGACCTGGCCGGGCTCGACCTGACCGGACTGGATTTCCACGGGGCGGACCTGTTCTCCGCGGTGTTGGACGATGCGAATCTGCAGGGAGCCAATCTGGCGGGGGCGAATCTCAACCGGGCGCAACTGCGCCGCGCGCGCCTGGCGGACGCCCGGCTGACTGGAGCCAGCCTTTACGCCGTGGTCATGGACGAGGCGGACCTGTCGCGCGCCGACTTGTCGGGGTGCCGCATCATCGGGCAGATGAACGGCGCGACGCTGGCCGGTGCGAACCTGTCCGGCGCCGATCTCGGCGCGGACATGGCGAATCAAGGCATGGTACCGGTACGGCTGGAGTTGCGCGGCGTCAATCTCGATGGTGCGGACCTGCGGGACGCCCGACTGGTGCACGCGATCCTCGCCTTTTCCTCGCTGCGCGGCGCCAATTTGACCAACGGCCGCTTCGACTGGGCTGATCTGTCGGGAGCCGACCTGAACGGGGCGCAACTCTCCGGTGCCCGATTTGCGAACGCGATACTCGACAATGCCAAGATGCCGGGCCCGGTTCCGGCCAATCCCCCCGATCAATGATGCCGGCCGCCCCGGCCGCACATTCCGCCCGCTGAACCGCGGCCTCGCGGGCCTGCAGCAAGATTGCCGGCTATCCGGGGCTTGGGAGCCAGTCACCCGGTTTTCGGGAAAATTTCCCGTTGCAGCAGGCGCGCTCCATACTCGATAGTCCTTAGGTTGCAACGCAGCCCGGCGCCCTCCCGCAATGCCTCGCAGTCTCTACCTGATCACCTTTTCCTTGTTGCTGATGCTGCTGGGCACTCCGGTTGCCTATGGCGCAGAAGCGCTGAGTTCACCGCCCGCGAAGAGCGGCGAAGCACTGGCCACCGGTCCGGGCCTGCACGCCCAACTCGATCCCATCCTCAAACACAGTGCCGCCGAGTTGCGCCAGCGGGTCACTGATGGTCCGCCGTTCCGACTGACGGAGCGGCGCGGGCGCCTGGACCGGCTCGACGCTCTGCTCAACGACGGCACCGCACAGCCGGCCGAGAAGTTTCGCCAGACGTTCGAGGCGTATCGGATCGAGCTAGATTACGCCCGGGCCGTCGAAGCCGATCGCGATCTGCTCGAAGCGGATGGCCGGTCGCGTTTGGTCGACTTTCTGATCGTCGGGCGGCTGGCGCTCTATTACCAGACGCTCGATGGGCGGGAGTCGGGCCTGTGGTTGAATGCGGAGCGCCGGTGGCAGCGCGTCTCCGGCGAGGACAATGAGAAGATTGCCAAAGGCCTGCGTGCCGCTCGGAAGCTGGAGCCGCCGCTATTGCTGACCTTGCCGCTGCCGGTACCAGCGGCCCTGGCCGTAGAGCCCTCGAACCCCGTGTCCGCTGCCGAATCACGCAGTTCGGCGGGTGTGCTGCCTGGCATGCCCGCTGCCGCGAAGCCCTCTCCTCGAGAAGCGTCACTACTGGCGGAAGTGCGAACCGACGCGGTCGCCCTGAAGGCCGGGCTGGACCAACGCTATACCCCGCGCGAACCGGCGCTGCGTGCGCTCTTCAGCCGGCTCGCGGATCCGAACGCCACCCCGCTCGCCAGCGATGTCAAGAGCCTTTTCGCGGCCTTGCAACGGCAACTCGACGAACTCGGCCGGGTGTCGCGCTTCCGCGAGACCGTGTACGCGCCGGATGGCAGCGCTGCGGTGAAGGAGGTCTTGCGGGTCGGAGACTTCGGCTTGATTGCCGACGGCCACTATCTGATTTATGCGGCCGAAGTCGATCGTCTGCTGGAACTCACGCGACAACCCTCGGATGAGTTGCTGCAGCTGGCCGAGGACTTCGTCGCGTCACCGCCGCGTTCGTTGGCCCCGTTGGGGATAGACCCGAGCGGTGGACAGACGTTGCAGCTCCTGGTTCAGGTCCCCCGACTCGGCGAACGGCTGCGTCAGGGCGGGGCCGTCGGTTATCTGATCATCGTGCTGGGGGTTCTGGCCCTGCTGCTCGCGACCTATCGCTTTGCAGCGCTGACGCGAGCGGAACGGCAGATTCGCCGACAGATTGGCGCCCTGCCCGAGATCCGTGCCGACAACCCGCTGGGACGAATACTGAAACGCCTCGACGGCCTGCCGTCACAGCCATCCGAGGCACTGGATATCGCGCTGGACGAAGGCCTGCTGATCGAGGGATCGCAACTGGACCGGTACCTGCCCTTGCTGCGACTGTTGGCCGCGATCACGCCGATGCTGGGGCTCCTCGGGACCGTCACCGGCATGATCGCGACCTTCCAGGTGATCGCCCTGCACGGTACCGGCGACCCGAAGCTGATGTCCGGGGGGATTTCCGAGGCGCTGGTGACCACCGTGCTGGGGCTGGTCACGGCCATCCCCATCCTGCTGTTGCACAGTGGGCTGGCCTCGAAGCGCGCGGCGATCGTCACACTGCTCGAAGCTCACGGCGGAGCGGCCCTGGTACGGCGCCTGCGACTGCCCGAGCCGGCCGCGGCTGCCGTCGTCCGAGACGCCGACGCGCTCCGGCGCAGCCTGATCCGGTGAGGCGGCAGATGGTCGACTTCTCTAGCCTCGTACAACAATCGGAGCAGCATGTCGAGGAACTGATGGCGCTGGGCGGACCCGTCATGTGGCCGTTGCTCGGCGTCTCGGTCCTGTTGTGGACACTGATCCTCGAGCGCTATTGGTTCCTGCTGGCAACGCTCCCTAAGCGAGCAGGACACGGCGAGCTGTCTCGCGGTGATGCGGCCTCCAGGCTGACGATCGGGGCCGAGACCCGCCTGGCGCTCCGCCGCACCCTGCCATTGATCCGCACGCTGTCCGCCATTCTGCCGATGCTCGGGCTGCTCGGCACCGTCACCGGTATCGTCGAGACCTTCGATTTGATTCGCCTGTTCGGCATCGCCGAGCCACGCATCGTCGCGCACGGGGTTTCACAAGCGCTGATCACCACGCTTACGGGTCTGATCATGGGTTTGTTCGGAGTGACCCTCGGCCATCACCTGCATCGGCTCGCGCGCGACGCCGAGCGAAACATGCCGACTGCGCCGAGCCGCCGATGAGTCGACGCAGCCGTTCCCGGCTCGATGCCGCCGACGACGCCGACGGCAGAGGGATCGACTTGACGCCATTGATCGACATGGTGTTCATACTGCTCATTTTCTTCATGGTCACGGCGTCATTCATCCGCGACTCCGCGCTGCCGGTCGAGCGACCCAGCGCCCACACGGCGACTCCGCCCGACCAGTTGGCCACCGTGGTGACCGTAAGTGCGGATGAGCAAATCTGGCTCGGCAGCGACCCGGTCGATATCCGTCAGTTGCGCCAGCGCCTGGAGCAACCGGGCACCCGCACCGCCGCGGGCACCGCGTTGATTCTCGCCGACCGAAACAGCCGTACCGGTTTGCTGGTGCAGGTCATGGATCAGCTGCGCCTGGCTGGTTTCACCGACATCTCGGTTGCTGCCAGCCAGCCGACGGCCACGGATGATTGACGCTGCCCGCCGGCCGGCGCCCGAGCGCGGCTGGTGGCCACTACCGGTCGCGCTGCTGCTGGCCATGGCGGTCAATGTCGCGGTACTGCTGATGATTGATGGTTTGGTGGCGCGGCGTGACGGTCTCACTACCGCCCTCACGCCGCCGGTCCCGATCCGCTTTGTCACCCAATCGACGGTCACCGAGACCGAGACGGACGACGCCGCGGGGAACAAGACACCGGACGCGGCGCCTGCTTCGAACAGCGCTCCGACTCGGCACGCCCCGGCGCCCGCAGCCCCGAAACCACGCACCGCCAAGCCGCTGCCACCGGTGAAGTCGCCAGCTGCGGAGAAGCCAGTCCCGAAGCCCAAACCGCGCCCCGCCATCGCACACGCGGCGGTGGAGCCAGAGCTTACCGTACCCTCCTACCCGGCCGTGGCCCCACCGGGCGGCACCGGCAGCGTGCAGTCATCCGCCGCGGCCTCGGGGAGCGCGGCGCGGGGGGAGACCCGAACGTATGGCCACGGCGTCGCCCAATCACAGGGCGCCGGCACGAGCACCGGAAGCGGCGGAGGCGGCGGACACAGCGGGGTCGTCGTGTTGTCGCGGGTGATGCCGCGCTATCCCCCGAGGGCCGAGCGTCAGGGTCTCGAGGGCTCCGTGACGCTGGAACTTACGATCAATGCCGCTGGCGTCGTCAGCCAGGCGGCCGTCGTCGCCGCTCAACCCCCCGGCGTCTTCGACGAGGCGGCGTTGGAGGCTATTCGTCAATGGCGGTTCAAGCCCGCCTACCGGAGCGGCCGGGCGGTCGAACAGCGTGCACGGCAGCGGATCTCGTTCCGGCTTCCCCGGCGCTGAGGCGCTGCCCCGACCCAGAAACGGGGGCAACGCCGCTGTGGTGAAAGTCCCGTGATATTCTAGTCCACGATACCAAAACGGAGGGACATCCCATGAAACGCCATACCCTTTCCTGCGCCATCGTTCTGATCACCGGAGCCATCACTGGGGCTGCAAATTCGGCCCCGGAAACGAAGAATGCGATGGATTTATGCATGGACAGCGTGCTGGCGAAGCACCCGGGGACCGTCGTAAAGGTCGAACGCAAGACCGAGAGCGGCGAAGCGGTGTTCGAACTCGACGTGCGCGGCAGCGACGGCAAGATGTATGACATCGAGTGCAGCGCTGCGACCGGGAAGATCACCGAAGAGGAAGAGGAAGTCGAAACGCCCGATCATCCGGCATTCAAGGCCAAGGCCAAGATCAGCCTGGCACAGGCGAAAGACATCGCACTGAAGCAGTATCCGGGTGAGATCAAGGAAATCGAGTACGAGATCGAATCCGACGGTGCCGCGTCGTATGAGGTCGACATCGTGTCCAAGGATGGCAAGGAAATTAAAGTTGAAGTCGACGCGACGACCGGCAAGATCGTCGAAGCCAACGAGGAAGTCTGGCAGATCGGCGTCGAATAGGACGACATTGGTTCGTATTGGGCCGCGGGTTTCTCGAAATCCGCGGCCTCGCCCTTTTTAAAGCCTCCAGCGACCTTCCTGACCGGCCCTCCGGGCGGATCGAGCCCCCGGCGGCGGCCCGATCTCGCGACTGCAGCCCGTCCGCAAGGCCGAGTCCCACTGCCCCGAGCGCGTCGGATGTCGACCGTCTTCCGGATCGAAAACAGGACATCATCATGCGGCCGAATCCGAGTTCGGGTCTGCAGTCGCTCGGCCGGTATTGGTACATCGCAGCTGTCGACCCCATCAGGACCCCGAGCGTTCCCCCCCAGTTTCACCCCTTCCGCGACTATCGCCTACGAACACCCATGCCGGTCCGCAAAGACGCCTCACGTTGGCATCACCCTGTTTCGACGGCGACCGCAGGCGCATCACAACGCGGCAGCATATGGCCGATGCTGCTGATCGTGTTGCTGGTGCTCATCGCCGGCGGTTTGGCGGTGATCGTCTACGGGCTGCAGCAGGAGGTCGAGCGGCAACGCAGCACGGCGGCGGACGAACGGCGGCGGGGCGAGGATCTGGCGGCCTTCATCCTGACGGCGTTTGCGGATCAGCTCACGCCGCTGGGCCGTATCGATCTGCTGGAGACGCCGGCCCGCAAGGTGCTGGACTACTACGCGGCGCTGCCGGCAGATGCGGCCGCCTCGGACACGGCGCTGAGGACGCGCGGCGTCGCACTCGACCTGCTCGGCGAGGCATTGGCGCGGCGCGGCGACCTGCCGCGGTCACTGGACGCCTATCGCGAGGCGCTGGCGCTGGCAGAGGAGCTGGCGGAACGCCAGCCGGAGGATGAAGACCGGCAGCGCGATCTCGCTGTCAGTCTGACGAAAATCGGCGATGCCATGGAAGCTCGCGGGGATCCTGCCGCGGCGCGGGACGCCTACGGCAAGGCGCTCGCGATCTTCGAGCGACAGTCCAAGGCCCGGCCCGAAGACCGGCAGGTTCGGCATGACCAGGCCCTGATGCACGAACGTCTGGGCAGCATTCTCGCGGCCCAGGGCGATTTCCCCGGTGCGCTGAAGGCTTTGCGCCTGCGCCAGGTCACCTTGTTGCAGCTGACGAACGAGGCGCCGGAGCAACTCGCCTGGCAACGGGAACTCGGTCACAGCTATGGCGCCTTGGGCGACCTGTTCTTGACGCAGGGCGACCGTCCCGCGGCGAACGCCGCCTACCAGCGCTATCAGGAAATAGCGCAGCAGGTCGTGCGGCGCGAACCGGACAACGCCGAATGGCAGCGCGACCTCGCGGTCAGCTTCGAGAAGCTGGGCGATCTTCGCGCCGTTCAGGGCGACATCGGCGGCGCCCGCGCGGCCTATCAGAAATTCTCCGAGATCGCGTCGCGCCTGTCGGCGCAGGATCCCGCCAACCTGCAGTGGCAACGGGATGTCGCCGCGGCACAGGAACGCGGTGCGGCCTTGCTGGCGGCACAAAACAAACTCGCCGAAGCGGTCGTGCTGCAACAACGCGCTGCGGATCGGCTGGCCGAAATCGGCGGCAAGCTGGGCTTGCCGGCGGCACGCTCCGAAGCGGCCGAGGCTTATGGGCGCCTATCGCGTTATCTGCTGCTGCATCGCCAGGCGAAAGAAGCCGTGGACGCCGCCCAGCGGGGGCTCGCGATCGACGGCAACCAGCCGCGGCTACGTTTGAATCTTGCGCACGCTCTACTCTACAGCGGTCGCGTCGCCGAGGCCGAGAAGGTCTATCGGCAAAACCGCCATGCGGTACTTCCCGGGGAGAAACGCTTCGACGAGGAAGCCCTGACCGAGCTCCGGGACCTGATCGTCAAGGGATTGGTGCCCCCCGAGATGGCTCCGGTCGAGGACTGGCTGAAAGGCGGGGGCGGAGCCAAAAAGCCGGCTGCGGACTAGTCCTGTTCGCTGATCAGCACGCGCATACCCACCGGCACGCGTTCGAACAGGTCCAGCAGATCCGGGCTGCGCATGCGGACGCAGCCGTGGGATTGCGGGATGCCGCAGACACCGCGATCGGGGCTGCCATGGATGTAGATGTAGCGCCAGGTCGTATCAACCGGACCGTAACGGTTGAAGCCTGCTTCGAGTCCCCCGAGCCACAGGATCCGCGTCAGAATCCAGTCCCGGCCGGGGCAGCGGGATTCGAGTTCGTCACCGTAGACCTCCCCGGTCGGTCGCCGCCCGACGAACACGGCCCCTGAGGGTTGACCCGCGCCGATCTTGGCGCGAATACGGTGCCAGCCGCGCGGCGTGCACTCGCTGCCGCGCCGTTCGCCGGGGCCGTTGCGGGCCGTCGACACCGGGTAGCTGAGCATCACATTGCCGTGCTCCACCCAGTCGAGCGCCTGCCGCGGGATGCTGACCCGCAGGAAGCGCTCGGCGGATGCGGGCGCCAGATCGCTCATCGCTCGAATACGGCCACCGATTCCACGTGGGCCGTGTGCGGGAACATGTCCATGATGCCGGCTTGCGTGAGACGGTAGCCGTGCTCATGCACCAGCATCCCGGCATCGCGGGCCAGCGTCGCCGGATTGCACGACACATAGACGATACGCGGCGCCCGCCAGCGCGGCACGCAGGTCAGGATCTCGCGCCCGCCCGAGCGCGACGGGTCCATCAACACGCGGTCGAAGGGCTTGTCGATCCAGGGCACGCCGATCTGCGGCTGGAACAGGTCGGCCACGTGAAACTCGGCGTTGGCGATGCCGTTCAGGCGCGCATTCGAGCGGGCGCGCTCGACCAGCCCGAGTTCGCCTTCGACGCCCGTGACTCGGGCCACGCGGCGGGCGATCGGCAGCGTGAAGTTGCCCAGCCCGCAGAACAGGTCCAGCACTTCATGCAAGGCCTCCAGGTTCAGCAGCTCCAGCACCCGGTTAACCATGCGCCGGTTGATGTCCTGATTGATCTGCGTGAACTCGGTCGGCGCGAACTCGAAGCTGACCTCCTGTTCGGGTAGCCGGTAGGCCAGCGGCTCCGGCTGCTTCGGATACAGCGGGGCGATGCTGGTCGGCCCGCCGCGCTGCAGGTAGAGCGTGAGCCCGGTCGTTTCAGCAAAGTGCTTCAGCGTCTGGAGGTCATCCGGCGACGGGTCGGCAAGGACGCGAAACACCAGCGCGACCTGTTCGTCGCCGGCCGCCACTTCGATTTGCGGGATCTGGTCGCGAATGCTCAGGGAATGGATCATGTCGCCGAGTTCGGCGATGCGCGTCCCCACGGCCGGATGCAGCACCGCGCAGGAATCGATGGCCGCCAGCAGCGCGCTGGCCTTTTCGCGGAAGCCGACCAGAACCCGCCCGCGCTTCGGCACGTACTTGACCCCGAGACGCGCCTTGCGCCGATAGCCGAAGGGCTCGCCGACCAGCGGCGGCAAGACCGTTGCGGGCTTGACCTGACCGATGCGCTGCAGTTGCTCCAGCAGCAAGCCCTGCTTTAGAGCGATCTGCTCGTCGCGGGCCAGATGCTGCAGGCGGCAGCCTCCGCAGGCCGCGAACCACGGACAGGGAGCCTCCACCCGGTGCGGCGAAGCCGACACGATCCGATCGAGCCGCCCTTCGGCATAATCCCGGCGGATCAGCTTGTACGTGAACTCGACCTCCTCGCCCGGCAAGGCGCCGTCGACGAACACGGCCTTGCCATCGACATGGGCCACGCCCCGCCCGTCGTGCGTGAACGAATCGATCGGTGCAATCGCCGGCGGCATCGCGGCCAGACGCGCCTTGCGCGCGGCGCCGCGGGTCGGCTTAGCGGCCATGGCTCAGTCGTCCTGCCACTGCGGCGGTCGCATTGACATACGGCAGCATAAGGTGACTCATGCCGGAAACACGCCGGTCGACAGGTAGCGGTCCCCGCGGTCGCAGATGATCACGGCGATGACGGCCGACTCCAACTCGCGTGCGAGTTCCAGGGCGGCGAAGACGGCGCCGCCCGAGGACACCCCGGCGAAGATCCCCTCCTCCGCCGCGAGCCGGCGCGTGGTTTCTTCGGCGTCTTCCTGTCCGACGTCGATGATCCGGTCGACCCGCGCCGCATCGTAGATCTTCGGCAGGTATTCCTGAGGCCAGCGCCGGATGCCCGGTATCTTGGCGTTGTCCCGGGGCTGCACGCCGACGATCTGGATGTCCGGATTCTGTTCCTTCAGGTACCGCGACGTGCCCATGATGGTGCCGGTCGTCCCCATCGAGCTGACGAAATGGGTGATCGTCCCGTGTGTGTCGCGCCAGATCTCCGGCCCCGTGCCCTCATAGTGCGCCCGGGGATTGTCCGGGTTCGCGAACTGGTCGAGGATCTTGCCTTCGCCGCGCGCTTCCATGGCGCGCGCCAGGTCGATGGCGGCTTCCATGCTGCCTGCCGCCGGCACCAGAATGATCTCGGCACCGAAGGCCTTCATCGTTGCGCGGCGCTCGGCGCTCATGTTGTCCGGCATGATCAGCGTCATGCGGTAGCCGCCGATGGCGGCGGCCATGGCGAGCGCGATGCCGGTATTGCCGCTGGTCGCCTCGATCAGGCGATCGCCGGGCTTGATCTCGCCGCGCTCCTCGGCGCGCTTGATCATGCTGAGCGCGGGCCGGTCCTTTACCGATCCGGCCGGGTTGTTCCCCTCGAGTTTCGCCAGAACCACGCTGCGGCTGTTTCCGGGGAGGCGCTGCAGGCGAACCAGCGGGGTATTGCCG
Source organism: Methylolobus aquaticus (assembly GCF_054172105.1). Classification (NCBI taxonomy): domain Bacteria; kingdom Pseudomonadati; phylum Pseudomonadota; class Gammaproteobacteria; order Methylococcales; family Methylococcaceae; genus Methylolobus; species Methylolobus aquaticus. Next base: position 40,467 of record NZ_JBSYXP010000018.1, on the reverse strand, counting down.
ACAAAAGCCTCTATCGTCTGGAAATTCGGTGCTGCTGGCGTCATCAAAATCCTGCGCGTCGAAACGGCGTTTACGTTAAACTTCCGGGCTGCCCACGCCCCCGAGTGTACCATCCCGTCCCGCCATGAAGAACGTCGAACTGCTGTCGCCGGCCGGCACGCTGAAGAACATGCGGTACGCCTTCGCCTACGGCGCCGACGCGGTCTATGCTGGCCTGCCGCGTTACAGCCTGCGCGTCCGCAACAACGACTTCCTGGCCGGCAACCTCGCGACCGGTATCGCCGAAGCGCACCGGCTCGGTCGCAAGTTCTTTCTGGCGGCGAACGTGCTGCCGCACAACCGCAAGGTCCAGACCTTCATCCGGGACATCGAACCGATCGTCGCGCTGGGACCCGATGCCGTCATCATGGCCGATCCCGGCCTGATCATGCTGACGCGCGAGGCCTGGCCGGACCTGCCGATCCACTTGTCGGTGCAGGCCAATACGTTGAACTATGCCGCCGTGCGTTTCTGGCAGTCGGTCGGGGTACGCCGGATCATCCTGTCGCGCGAGCTGTCGCTGGACGAGATCGCCGAGATCCGCCAGCAATGCCCCGACATGGAACTGGAAGTCTTCGTGCACGGCTCGCTGTGCATCGCGTATTCCGGGCGCTGCCTGCTGTCAGGTTATTTCAATCACCGCGACCCCAACCAGGGCACCTGCACGAATTCCTGCCGCTGGAAGTACCGGGTGGCGCCTGCCGAAGAAAACGCCGAGGGCGACTACGTGCCCGGCGCGATCAAACTGAACCTGACCGATTTGAACGAGGCCGCGAGCGCGAGCACCTGCGGCGATCGTCACCCGCTGGCGGACGAGGTGTATTTCCTGGAAGAGGAAACGCGTCCCGGGGAACTGATGCCGGTGCTGGAGGACGAACACGGCACCTACATCATGAACTCCAAGGATTTGAGGGCCGTCGAACACGTGCATCGGCTCGTCGAACTGGGCGTGGACAGCCTGAAGATCGAGGGACGCACGAAGTCGTACTACTATGTCGCGCGCACGGCCCAGGTCTATCGCCGGGCAATCGAGGATGCGCTGGCCGGAAGGCCGTTCGACCCGTCGCTGTGGGGCGTGCTCGAAAATCTCGCGCAGCGCGGCTACACCGACGGCTTCTACCAGCGTCACCACAGCCACGAATACCAGAACTACGTGCGCGGGCACTCCGAAAGCCACCAGCAGCAGTTCGTCGGTGAGATCACCGGTACGGAAGCCGACTCGGGCATGGCCTCGATCCTCGTCAAGAACAAGTTCGGCGTGGGCGATCGCCTCGAACTCATCGCGCCGGCCGGCAACCGCGACATCGTGCTCGAACACATGGAAGACACCGGCGGCAACGCCCTGCACGAAGCACCCGGTGGCGGCTGGCAGGTCCGCATCCCGCTGCCGCCCGGCACCTGGGACAACGGGTTGATCGCCCGATACCTGTGAATTTCCGCCCCTCACCTGCTGATAACGCCAAACACCGATGAGCTTTCGAACCGCCGACCTGTGCGACCGCTTCGCGGATCGCCATCTCCAGATCGCCGAACCGATCTTCAAGCCCTACGGACAGTCCACAGTCTTCAGCGGACCCGTGAAGACGCTCAAGGTGTTCGAAGACGACGTGTTGCTGCACAAGGCGCTCGCGGAACCGGGTGCCGGCCGGGTGCTCGTGATCGACGGCGGCGGTTCTCACCGTTGCGCGCTGGTCGGCGCCGATGCGGCCCGGGATGCGGTCGCGAACGGCTGGGCCGGCCTGGTCATTTATGGCTGTGTCCGCGACTCCGCGGTCCTGAATACGCTGCCGATCGGCATACGCGCGATGCACACGCACCCGGCGCCCAGCCATCACCGACGCGGCGCGGGGGAACAGGACACCCTGATCAGTTTCTCCGGCGTCAATTTCAAGACCGGCTATTTCCTGTACGCCGACGAAGACGGCATCATCGTGGCCGACAGCGAGCTGGTCTGATGGGCAACCGCCTGACCCGAATCTATACCCGCACCGGCGACGACGGCAGCACCGGCCTGGGCGACGGCACACGGGTCGCCAAGGACGCGCTGCGCATCCAGGCCTACGGCACGGTCGACGAACTGAACAGTCAGCTCGGCGTTTTGCTGGCCCTGGACTGTCCGGAAGACATCGCGGCCTGTTTGGGCGAAATCCAGCACGCCCTTTTCGATCTCGGCAGCGAGTTGTGCATTCCCGGTTATCGCGTGCTCGGTCCGGACGCCACCGATTGGCTCGAAACCTGGCTCGACCACTGGAACGCCGAGTTGCCGCCGCTGAAGGACTTCATCCTGCCCGGCGGCAGTGCCCCGGCCGCCGCCTGCCATGTCGCACGGACGGTTTGCCGGCGCGCCGAACGACTGATGGTCAGCCTGATGGCCGTCGAGGAAATCAATCCGGCGGGTTTGGCCTACATCAACCGGCTTTCCGACTTCCTGTTCGTCATGGCGCGCGTGCTGGCGCGCCGCGCCGGCGCCGAGGTTTTGTGGTCGAAAGAGCGCCAGCGGCCGCTGCCGCGTTGATTCCCCCCTGCCCTAGATGTCACAATGCCCCAGTCACGGGGTATGAAATTACGAGAGCGAACCATGGAAATCATTCTTGCGAACCCACGCGGGTTTTGTGCGGGCGTCGACCGAGCCATCGAGATCGTGGAACGCGCGATCGAGGTGTTCGGGGCTCCGATCTACGTTCGGCACGAAGTGGTTCACAACCGCTACGTGGTCGATGGCCTGCGCGACCGCGGCGCCGTCTTCGTCGAGGAACTGGCGGAGGTGCCCGAGGCATCGACCGTGATCTTCAGCGCCCACGGCGTCTCGAAAGAGATCCAGGATGAAGCCAAGGAGCGCAAGCTGCAGGTGTTCGATGCCACCTGCCCGCTGGTCACGAAGGTGCATATCGAAGTGCACCATCACGCCGCCGAGGGTCGCGAAATCGCCTTCATCGGGCACGCCGGCCACCCCGAGGTGGAAGGCACGATGGGCCAGTACTCCAATTCCGCGGGCGGTATCTATCTGGTCGAATCGCCGGAGGACGTCGCGACGCTCGAAGTCAAGAACCCCGAAAACCTGGCTTATGTGACGCAGACGACGCTGTCGATCGACGACACGCAAGCCATCGTCGAGGCGCTGCGCGCGCGGTTCCCGAACATCATCGGCCCGAAAAAGGACGACATCTGCTACGCGACCCAGAACCGGCAGGATGCCGTGAAGAAGCTGGCCGCCCAATGCGATGTCATCCTCGTGGTCGGCTCGCCCAACAGCTCCAACTCGAACCGGCTGCGCGAGATCGCAGAGAAACTCGGCAAGCGCGCCTACCTGATCGATCACGCAGGACAACTGGATCGCTCCTGGATCGAAGGCGCCGAGCGCATCGGCGTCACGGCTGGCGCTTCGGCCCCCGAGATCCTGGTACAGAACGTCGTATCGCAGCTCAAGGATTGGGGTGGCCATACCGTCAGTGAAAAAGACGGCATCGAGGAGAAGGTCGTCTTTTCTCTGCCCAAGAATCTGCGCCGCTCGGCCTGATTCGCCCGCGACCCGATCCCACCACCTGACGCAATACCCAAATTCAGGCAAGTCACGATGGCCATGACCGCAATGGAGCTCGTCGCCGCCGCGAAGCAGACGATCAGTGAAATCGACGCAGCCCAGGCACAAACGAAGCTGGGCGCAGCGCCGTTGATCGACGTGCGCGAACCGGAGGAATACGCCGCCGGCTGCCTGCCCGGCGCCGTCAACATCCCCCGCGGCGTGCTCGAATTCCGCATCGATGGTCACCCGCAGATTCAGGGTCGCCGGGATGGCGAGGTGATACTGTACTGCCAGTCGGGCGGTCGCTCGGCGCTGGCGGCCGAAGCCCTGGGCAAACTCGGCTTCACGCGGGTCGTCAGCCTTGCCGGCGGCTACAAGGGGTGGTCCGACGCGGGCCTACCCACCCAGCAGCCGAATCGCTGAGCCCGACCCGGCGCACGGCATCAAGCCCACGCGCAGCGATCGCCCGTTGCGGCCAGCCTCATGAGCGGTCCCGGAAAACAGTCAACCCCTGCCGAAGGCGTACGGCTAGACAAATGGTTGTGGGCCGCGCGCTTCTTCAAGACCCGCCAACTCGCCAACGAAGCCATCGCCGGCGGTAAAGTCCATCTGAACGGGCAACGCACCAAGCCCGGCAAGGACGTGACCGTCGGTGCCACGCTCGAAATCTCCAAGGACCATTTCTCCTGGGAAATCACCGTGATCGCGCTTAGCGGCCGCCGTGGTCCCGCCAAGGAAGCCGTGCTGCTATACGAGGAAACCCCCGAAAGCCTTGCGAAGCGCCAGGCCGAAATCGACCGTCGGCGCGCGGAACAAGCCTCCGACGTCGTCAGCGACGGCCGCCCGAACAAGCGCGACCGGCGGCTGATTCATCGGTTCAAGGATACGTTGGGTTAGCGTCGCTGCCGCCTCACGCAGCTTAAGGCCGGCTAGTTCCGGCACACCCAAGTCGCCTCCGTCCCAAGACACCACGCACCGCGCTCCGCAGCAAACCTTCGGACGCGGCCCGCCGCCTGCGCTACAAAACAATGCCCGGCTTCCCAATGAAGAGTTGACCTGGTGTAGCCGGCCGGATACAGTTTCTCCATCATGGAGATTCGCAAAACGGATATCTATGCCAAGTGGCTCGATAGCCTGCGTGATGTTCGGGCGCGTGCCCGGATTCTCGTCAGAGTGGAACGATTGGCCGAAGGAAATGCAGGACATACCGAACCCGTTGGAGAAGGAGTCTCCAAGTTGCGAATCAACTATGGCCCAGGTTACCGGGTCTACTACAAACAGCAAGGAAGCGAACTGGTGATCTTGTTGGCTGGCGGTGATAAGGGCAGCAGTCAAGAGATATCAAGGCGGCTTTAAGGCTTGCTCGTAATCTGTAGGGATCCCATGAGAAAGACAGCAACTTCCCGCTACGACGTTGCCGAACATCTGCGTACTCCTGAAGAAATGGCCGCTTATCTTGAGGCATGCCTGGAAGAGGCGGATGGTAACGCTGCGTTCATTGCCAAAGCGCTTGGCGACATTGCACGTGCCAAAGGCATGTCTCAAGTCGCTCGTGATGCGGGAATGTCACGGGAGAGCCTTTACAAAGCGCTTTCCGGTGAAAGATCTCCCAGTTTTGACACGATTCTCAAGGTGGTGACGGCCCTAGGTATTCGGCTCCACGCCGAACCCTCGTATATCGCAAATCATGCCCAACAAGGCGATCCAACCCCCTCTCCTTCCTCGCACGGTTGAGCTCTGGCGTTAGCTTCCACCCGGACGAGTGATGTCGGCGACGATCTTTCTCAGCTATTTCGCATCCGGGGCACGGGCGGGCTTTATCACGTGACTTCGCGCGGGCCGGGACCGGCAAGAAGCGGTTTGCCGCGCCGATCCGGTCCAGCGGGCTTGGCTGGCGCTGCCACGCCTAAGCCCGATCGCGGCGCCACTACGAGAAGACCTACCCGCCCGACGCGAAGCCATAGCCCGCGTTTTCCGCACTGGCGTCTAACTCATGCAGGAAATTGCCGATCGCTTCCGTGTGCACCACGCCACGGTCAGCCGAGCGGTGCGTTGGCGCGAACCGTCCGAACGCAATAATGCATGTTTGCAAGACTTGACCCCATAAACCAATCGCCCAGCCCTACCATCAAGTGCATCAACCTCGGCGTTGACCCGGCACGTCACATGTATTACTTTCAAAATATCAGGCTGCCTCCGCCCGAAAACTCAACCGAATCACTGGCAAATCGCGATGGGTGGCACGCTTCACAGAATCCGCATAGTACGTTGATCCCACATTCTGTAAAGCGCGCTTAGGGCAGATTCCGCAAAAGAACAACGTTGGCCCCGGGAGCATGTGGTGACGAGTAGCATCTTGCCGGATATCTGCGCCTGTGACGTCGAGGACAAAGAGGCCTTGGCCGCGTTTCGTGGCTGTCGAAAGCGTTGGTATGAGTGGCTTTGCGGTGATGACGAGCATTCCATCTCGAAGCAGCTCACTACAATCATCTGGGACGATGCAATCTTCCGGACATTGAACGAAGCCCGCCGGCTATCGGCGGAGCATCCATCGTCCGAGAAGGGATTCAATGCTGACCTGCTGGATCTCTTGGACCGAAGCTTTGTGGCATATCAGGTCATGGCCCTTCGCCGACTCATTGACCCTGGGTTCCACGACCCGAAAAGGGGTGTGATTTCCCTTGCACGGCTACTTGCGGACATCGAGACGCATAGCCACCTTTTGACTCGCGAGCACTATATCTGCTTTGATGGCACGCCTTTCGACGGGCCGCTTGACGAAACAGATCAACTTCGGACTCTGATGCGCGAACGGATGCATCGGACGTTCGACATCCTCTCCCGCACAGGTCCGGCTGCGCGCTCTCGGAAGGATCTTATTGAGCCCGCTCTTCTTCGGAACGTATCAAGAACGCTGGATACCTGTGGTGACTTCCGGGAATACGCAAACAAGTTCCTAGCTCACGCAGCTGCGCCTTCCGAGAGCCGCCAGCGGGTTCGCGCGGAAACCAGAATTACGCTTGATAAGTTCGACGTGGCATACCGAGTCGTCGTGCGCGCGGCATCCTTCGTAGGAATTGGGATATTGTTTGAGCGTAGCTTGGGTGACGTTCCCACACCACAATACAATCTCCTCGAGAACCTGGACAAGCCCATGGTTCCCCCGGACGAACTGGATATGCTGGCCGAGTTCTGGCAAGCGCGCGTCGACGAAGTCGGGAAGTGGTCTGAGAACGTGTTGCCAACGGAATAGGATGCAACCGTGGACCAACCAGCGGTTGCAGGGGAGCGCCGAACAGCTGCGCTGTTCCGTTCCCTTCCCGGTTCGCTCGTCTGCGCCCCCTGAACCGCGACGTTAGACAGACGAAGTTATGAAACTAAACGGCTGGCAAAGACTCTGGGTAGTGATCGGTTTGACATTGCTCATGCTCGTTAGCGGGATAGTGGCAGCGAACCTGCCCACGACTGACTACGTCGTTCTCTCGGATCTCCGTTCGGATGATTGCAAATACATACGATCAATCCCAGACGGTTTTATTCTGGATACCGCGCCGACTTCCGGACAGCCTTGCTATGCTCTCGGGAGTCTCAAGAACACAGTTGCCGATAAGCTTTCCTCTGTTGAGGAATATCGCGCATTCATACAAGAAGAGCAGGTTGAAATGATTAGCAAAGGATTATCCCTCTGGCTTGCCGCAGTCGTAGTTCTCTATGCAGTGGGATGGGGTTTTGACTGGATTCGAAAAGGGTTTAAGGCGGATCGGAGCTCCGAACAATAATGTTCAAAATATTCCACACGGAGAGAAAAAACACCTGATTAGCGATGAATCTCAGCCAGCCTGATTTTCCGCTCGGGCCAGGGTGCGGTAGCGACCGCGGCATGGACGAGACGCCGGAGGATCACCGACAGATCGAAGCGTCGATTGAAGCGGTATTGCACCTCTGGCAGATAGCGGTTGGCGTATTTGGCGAAGTCGAACGCATGGTAGGCGCCGGCGATCGCGGTCTTGAGGTTCCCGAGGATCGGGGGATTGGAGTCAAGGGGGATTGGAGTCAAGGGGGATTGGAGTCAAGGGGGATTGGGGTCAGAAGGGGGATTGGGGTCAGTTCTTTACTTTCCAGCATCGACCAGAGCACCTCTTTCCGGGAAAGGACCGCTTTGGTCGGCAGCGGCGGAAGTAGGGTCAGCGACGTAGGTCCGATTAGCGCAGCGTAATCGGACGGATGAATTGAAGTCCGCATCGGCCGAGGGAAGTATCCAGACACAGTGCAGATGGGCGGGCAGAACAACCCCGGAGTTGACACGAAAAAGTTAGCGGACGCGAAACCGCCGGACGGTTTCTCGCAAATTCTTGATTTCACCCATCAGCAAATCATTTCGATGTCTCTCCAGCAGGTTCACCGCGAAAAAACCAGGTTCAGGCCGGGACGAAGGTACGTCGATAGTTGGCCATGGCTCGGCTTCTTTAGATGTCGAGGTTACCTGATTCGCAACATGCGTCCGATTACGCTGTGCTAATCGGACCTACGCGGGCTTATGCTCAGAATTCCGCGAGACTTCATTGCAGAGCTTTGCCAATTTCTGCGCAGAGGCCAAGCGCCGTTACCTCGTCCAGCCCAGCCGCCAGTTCATGCGCCTTACCGCCGCCTTCCACTTCTACTCGGAAGGCGACTTCCGCGAGTGCACGGCGGCCAGCCATACCCATCGCAACGCCAGTAGGTACGCCTTGGTCGGGATCGTAGACGATTGCGAAATCCCCGGCATATTTGTTCTTGATCCGTAAATGATGAATATGTTCCTTTTCTAGGAATGTTGCCTTCGTATTAATACCCTCTTGGCTTACACGAAAACTAACTGGACTCGTCGCGTTACCGCCTCGCTGATCTCTCAAAAGAAGCAGTGCAGCGATGGAAGCGAAAAACAGGCCAAAGACCCACATGTAGGCATTTCCGGCGATGATGGTTCCAGCGCCGAATACCACACTCATAATCACTGGGAACCATAGAACAGGAGCCACCGCAGGAGACACGTCGAATTCGAACCAGTCTCCATCTTGCCTCTTGGTGTACTGGGCTGTTTTCTTTGACGAGGTGTGGAATCGCCTGTACGCAAACAACAACAAGGTGACGGCGAACCCGAGTGCGACGATGGCACTACTCAAGGACCTCGGCGTGGTCATCAAATTAATAAGGATGAAATCCGGTATCAACCAGCGGACTGACCAGACGAGCTTGTTGGGGCTGGCCAACAATAGAAACCAAAGTCCTGTCAGTCCAAAAATCACTGTGATCAGTCGACTAAAGAGATTCATTGGGTCTCGGTTCTTCATTGGGAGTGGTTTGCAATGCCCAACGCTCAAGCGCGGCCGACGTTGTTTGGCATAAATAGCAACGTTTATCGCGAGGAGAATCCGTGTAGCATCCGGTGCCATTACTCGCACGCGTGACGACGAGTGACTCCATGCGCTGAGAAATACCTTGATTATAGCGAGTAACCCAGACCGAATCTATGTTCCAGGAATTTCCTCGATGATCTTTCCTGACGCCAAGAGAATCAGTGCTGCAACTGAACAATGCCCGAGGTAGTAGATATTTGCTCTCTTCGTAAGCAAAGCGGTCCGGTTAGATTGTTTTGTCTATGACAGTTCTCCGGCGCCAGCGCGACTCGTCGGGTTCGTGTTGCTGGCTCGGGTGAGCGACGAAAATCCGCGTCCGACCCGAGTGGCGTCGAACTGGTTAAACAGTGTAGCGCGGCATATGCTCTTGACGCGATACAAGCCCCTTTCAAAGAGGCTGCGCACCGAAGGCGGCTGCGGTTCAAGGGGAAGGCAGTGCTTTTCCGGTCCCACGCACCGCCGCAGCCCCGTCGGGTCACCCGAAGCATGGCCCCGAAAGCTAACCCGACCTGTCCTTTGCTTGTTTTTCGTGTTTCTATTTGGGCCCGACCCATCTACCGTTGACAATCCAGGAGGAGCCATGGCCACGCGCCTGAACGAGATCGATCAAACCGCGCTGGAACAGTTGCAGGGCAAGGTCATCGGGGATGTGGCCGGGGCCTTGGGCTTGTTGATGGCCTACATGGGCGACAAGCTGGATCTGTACAGCGCCCTGGCGGAAATCAGCCCCGCCACCAGCCGGGAACTGGCCGACAACACCGGTATGAACGAACGCTACCTCCGGGAGTGGCTGTCGGCCAACGCCGCCGCTGGCTATGTCAATTACGATCCCGCCGCGGGCCGCTTTTCGTTGTCGCCCGAACAGGCCGTGGTGTTCGCCGCTGAGGGCCATCCGGCCTGTATGCAAGGCTTCTTCCAGGCGGTGATGTCGGTGTACTTCGACGAATCCAATGTGGTCGATGTCTTCCGCAGCGGCGAGGGCCTCCCATGGAGCGACCACAGCCCCTGCCTGTTCTGCGGCACCGAGCGCTTTTTCCGACCCATGTATGCCCAGAACCTGATTGACTCCTGGATACCGGCCCTTCACGGCGTCCGGGAGAAGCTCGAAGCGGGTGCCAGGGTCGCCGACGTGGGTTGCGGACACGGCTCCTCGACCATCCTGATGGCGCAGGCTTTCCCCAATTCCACGTTCCATGGCTTCGATTTGCACGCGCCGTCCATCGAACATGCGCGGGAACGGGCGCGGGCCGCGGGCGTCGCCGCCAACACCATTTTCGAGGTGGTCACGGCGAAGGGGTATCCCGGCAAGAATTACGATCTGGTCACGGTCTTCGATGCCCTGCACGACATGGGCGATCCCGTCGGTGCGGCCCAGCATATCGCCAGCACTTTGACGATGGGCGGGACATTGATGCTCGTCGAGCCATTCGCCGGCGACAGCCTTGAAGAGAACCTGCATCCCCTGGGCCAGATTTATTACTCGTTCTCGACGATGGTCTGTGTGCCTGCCTCGAAATCGCAGGAAGTCGGCCTTGCCCTGGGTGCGCAGGCCGGCGAAAAGCGGCTGACCGCGGTGCTCGAAGCCGGGGGCTTCAGCCAGGTGCGGCGGGCGGCGACGACGCCGACCAACCTGGTGCTGGAAGCCACGGTTTAAACGCGTGAATCAACGCAAGAAGAGGTTCGGGGCGGAAAGTCCCTTTTGTCAACGATCCGACGGAGACGTGCGATGCCGGGATTTTTGGAACTGACGCTGGGTGGCCTGTTGGGCAGCAGTCTTACCGCCGCCGCGGTGGGCGCCCTTTTCCTGCGCCGCAACAAACGGGTGGAATCGGAGATCAAGGCCTACTTCGATGAGCGCTTCAAGGTCTTCGAGTCGACTCGCTCCTGGAAGCAGCAGGCGCTGTTCGAACTGCTGGGGCCGCTGCACATGCAATTCGACCGCACCAAACGCGCGATGAATCGCTGGCGGTCCAAGAATCTCTACCTGGAAGCGAATGTGGTGCGCGAGGGCAATCGGACTTGCCGGGATCTTCTGCTGTCGAAGGGTCACCTGATCCCGCCGCATCTGATGGGTGATGCCGGCCGGCTCATCGAGCATTACGACGCCTGGCTGGAGGCCTTCGAGAAGCACCGCGGTGAGGCGAAAGGCGGGGACGATGTCTCGTTTGTCTTTGCCGGTCCAGACGGCTTCCCGTTCCCGTCCGATGCCGAAGAGCACTTCAATGCAGAATTCCGGAAGCTGCAGAAGAAGCTTTTCGGCGTTTAGGCTGCGTGAGTCGGGGAGCATCGAAAAAGTCGGTACGACTTTTGTCGCCTTTACGGCGGGCCGATCTGGGACTACGGTGTGTTCCGATCAGTTCGTTCAAGCGTCAACGATGGCAAGGAGGGGGTCATGGCCGATTTCGTGATGTGTGCTCGCGCCGTTCGGAGTGGCAAGTTCGTGTCCGAACCGGGCGCCAGTCTTTACCTCGAAGTGCCCGATGGTAGCGACGGGTTGCCCGCGGCGGCCGTTCCGCTTCCGGGGCACAAGGTCCGCCGCGATGTCTGGATCAAGCGGCTGCGGCAAGCCTCTGTCTGGGGGCAGGACTCCCGAGTCCCGACCAAAGAACGCGGCGATGTTCTCGTCTTCATCCATGGCTACAACAACGATCAAGCCGTGGTGATGCGCAGACACCGGCAGTTGCAGCGTGATCTGCGCTCGGTCGGTTATCTCGGTGCCATCGTATCGTTCGACTGGCCCAGCGCCGACATGCCGCTGAACTACCTGGAAGACCGCCACGACGCCAAGGAAACGGCTCTGCACTTGATGCGGGACGGCATCTACTGGCTGGCTAAGGAACAGACGCCGGACTGTACGATCAATGTCCATCTGCTCGGCCACTCGACCGGCGCTTTTGTGATCCGGGAGGCCTTCGACGATGCCGATGACGCCTTGCTGGCCCAGCTCAGCTGGATCATCAGTCAGGTGCTGTTCATTTCCGGTGACGTCTCGGCGGCCTCGATGTCGGCAGACAACCCGACCAGTGAGGCCATCTACCGCCACTGCGTGCGCTTTACGAACTACTCGAACCGTTACGATTCCGTGCTGAAGCTTTCGAATGCCAAACGAGTCGGCATGTCGCCCCGGGTCGGACGTGACGGCTTGCCGCTCGATGTGCCGGCGAAGGCGGTCAATGTGGACTGCAGTGCCTATTTCGAGCGGTTGAGCAGTGACCCCGCCCTCAAACAGGCGGATCAGCAAGCCGAGATTGGCACTTTCGATCACTCCTGGCAGATCGGGAACCTGACGTTTACGCGGGATCTGTTCGAAACCTTGAAGGGCGACCTGGATCGCTCGGTCGTTCCGACGCGCGTCGCCGAAGGCGGGTCACTGTTTCTTAAGGGCTAACGGTTCCGTTGTGCCCTCCTTGCGACACGATCCAAGGGGCCGGGGCGCTTCTTCCCGCGAAATTCGTCAGAGGCCGGCGCGGAATCTCCGATTCCGCACGCCAGCCATGTCTCTCGCCGGGTAGGCTACATGTAGCCCTTCACCCTGCTGCCTTGATTGGGTAGTGGAAGCGCGCCGGGAGGGCGAGACCGTCTGCGGGAGGGAACCCGCAGCCGAGCCTCCAGGGACGTATTCACGGCGTGTCTCGGCCTCCCGGATCGCTCCCGCGAGGGGGCGTGAGTAGTTACAGGCCGCATGATCAGAAAAAGGGAAAAAGGAAAAAATGGCCTGACTCGGATATCCCTGGGTTATTGGCCCTAGGCATTGCCCTGCTCGCCGGTCCGCTAATGCAGCTGATGCGCGGCCACGGCGGTCATGGTGGCACGGCAACCATGCACCGACGCTTCGGCGCTCCGACAACGACAAGGTATGAGCCAATGGACGCGAATGCACACCAGCATCACGGCAGTCACCCCTCTGCCGAGTCAGCCCCGCGAACGGACCTGAAAGATCCGGTGTGCGGCATGACCGTGACGGAGCAGTCTGAACACAAATTGACGCACGAAGGCGGGCCCTACTATTTCTGCAGCGCCAAGTGCAAAGGTCAGTTTGCGGAGAACCCGCTGCGGTACCTGGCACCGACCGCGCCTGCGGACGTCGCGCCGGCGGCGGCTGGCACGATTTACACCTGCCCTATGCACCCCGAGGTGCGGCAGGGCTTTCCCGGCAGCTGCCCCAAGTGCGGTATGAGCTTGGAGCCCATCATTCCTCTGGACGAGGAAGGCGACCCTGAGCTAAAGGACTTTCAGCGTCGTTTCTGGTGGACGCTGCCGCTCACGGTGATTGTCACCGTTCTAGCCATGTTCGGCCATCGCCTCGGCTGGTTTGCCATGGAGGTGCAGACCTGGGTTGAACTGTTGCTGTCCCTGCCCGTCGTGATGTGGACAGGCTGGCCATTCTTCGTGCGTGGCTGGCAGTCCCTGATTCATCGCACCCCCAATATGTGGACCTTGATTGCCCTGGGTACCGGCGCGGCCTTCGTCTACAGCGTGGTGGCAACCGTGATGCCGAGCGTGTTCCCGGATTCGTTCATCTCCATGGGGCGTGTGGCTGTTTACTTTGAGGCGGCCGTGGTCATCATCTCGCTCACCATGGTGGGCCAGATCATCGAGTTGAAGGCCCGTTCGCAAACGTCTGCGGCGATCAAGGCGCTACTCGGTTTGGCACCCAAGACGGCCCGCCGCATCAATCCGGACGGCAGCGAAGAGGACGTACCGCTGAACCAGGTACATGTCGGCGACCTGCTGCGCATCCGTCCTGGCGAAAAAGTGCCCGTCGATGGCGCTGTGACCGAGGGCACCAGCGCCGTCGATGAATCCATGCTGACCGGTGAGCCCGTACCGGTGACCAAGCGCGTGGGTGACAAGGTGATTGGTGCCACGATGAATACCAGCGGCGCCCTGGTGATGCTGTCAGAAAAAGTTGGTGCCGCCACCATGCTCTCGCAGATTGTCGAGATGGTAGCCAATGCCCAGCGCTCGAAGGCCCCCATGCAGCGCATGGCCGATGTGGTCGCAGGCAAGTTTGTGGTCGTGGTGGTAGCCATCGCCATCGTCACCTTCCTTGTCTGGGGCCAGTTCGGTCCGGAACCCAGCTGGGTATTCGGCCTGATCAACGCAGTGGCCGTGCTGATCATCGCTTGCCCGTGTGCGCTTGGACTGGCGACTCCCATGTCGGTGATGGTGGCGACGGGTCGTGCGGCGACAGAGGGCGTACTGTTCCGGGATGCTGAAGCCATCGAAAAAATGCGCGAGGTGGACACGCTGATCGTGGACAAAACCGGCACCCTGACCGAGGGCAAGCCCGCTTTCGATTCCGCTGTCGCCGCCCCCGGCTACACAGCGAACGAAGTGCTACACCTTGCAGCCAGTCTGGACCAAGGCAGCGAACATCCATTGGCCGAGGCCATCGTCAGCGCCGCACGCGCCAAAGGACTGGAACTCGTCACGCCGGTGGACTTCGAGTCCAGCAGCGGGATCGGCGTGCGAGGCATGATTGATGGCAAGCATCTGCTGCTGGGCAACACCGCCTTGATGCAAGCCGAGGGCGTGGCCACCGATACGCTCAAGATCGACGGCGAGCGCTTGCGCAATGAGGGTGCCAGCGTGATGCATCTTGCGGTGGACAAACAACTGGCGGGCATCCTGGCTGTGACCGATCCCATCAAGGCCAGCACGCTCGAAGCGATCAAAGCCCTGCACGCCAGTGGCTTGCGCATCGTGATGGCAACTGGAGACGGCCTGACCACGGCCAAGTCAGTAGGTGCCAAACTGGGTATCGACGAGGTGCATGGCGAGGTCAAGCCCGCCGATAAGCTGGCGCTTGTGGAACGCCTCCAGAAGGAGGGGCGCATTGTTGCCATGGCCGGCGATGGCATCAACGATGCGCCTGCCCTCGCCAAGGCGGATGTCGGTGTGGCCATGGGCACGGGAACTGACGCGGCAATGAACAGCGGCCAAATCACGCTGATAAAAGGCGATTTGCGAGGCATCACGGCGGCCCGTGAAATCTCCATCCACACGGTCCGAAACATGCGGCAAAATCTGATGTTCGCATTCGTTTACAACGGCATTGGGGTGCCGATTTCGGCAGGCGTCCTGTATCCCTTTACCGGGTGGCTGCTGTCCCCGCTGATTGCGGCGCTGGCCATGAGCATGAGCTCGGTGTCGGTGATCGGGAATGCCCTGCGCTTGCGGCATGGCAAGACATGACAATGGACTTTAGAGGACTGATGAGAAAACCCTAACAGGCTGCTGATTTCCACCTGGATTGGGATAACGTAGCGTGGGAATAATCGGTTAAGTCACATTTCTTTATCAGTGACGCTTTTCTGGCTCGGCCGGATTCGTGTTGCTCACACTCGTGATCGTAGAAAATTGTTGGCTGACCCGGGTGGCGACCCGCGGGTCACATAAAACTGGCACCATATAAAAATGCGCTGTGGCTCCAATATGTCACACGGGGAAACCGGAAACATGTTGGGGACAGGCAGATACAACCCATGGCAGTTATCTACGTGACTCGAAAACTCTTGTCGTTTAGTGCCATCGCAGTCCTGACGGCTTGTGCATCGAAGACACAACCTGCCTCAGTTGCGAGGAATAGCGCCAATTCAACCGGCAGGTTTCAAGGCCTGCGAATTGGAATGTCTGCCAGCGAAGTCAACGCGGTGTTGAGACGTAAGCCGGACAGCTAACACACATATGAGTCGGGCAAGCGGTGGATCCCATTCTATTTCGGAAGCGACGCCGTTCGACTGGAAGCTCAATACAAGGGCGAAGGCTGTCTGGTATTCCATGCCGGCTTCGGCTTTCAGAACCATGCCGTTAACTGGGCTGAGTTCTCTGGCACCTTGGCTGAGATCACAGTCGACCCGAGCACCGCCTGCTCCCAGCAGTAAAGAGTCCCGACCGAGCGGGGCCTAATTCAGTCAGGTTCCAGATCACGCGCGGAACGAGCTAAGCTCGGAAGAGAAAAGGGCCTGGATCGAATACTTCCGATAATTCTGGCGCGGAGCCTCCAAGCATCCCGATGTCCTGTCGCGCCATACCAGACCGGCCCGCACGGTGCGCCCGCCCAACCGTTTCCTCGACCCTGACGGGTCAATCAAATCGTATCATCAAGACCATTGCGCGTGGGGAAATTACCCTGCTTCCCTGCGCAACCGCGATAGCGTTGACGCGACGAGGCGCGTGTTTTACTTTCAGCTTACGTCTTTCTTCTGGCAAACGCCTTTATGCGGGTCTGTGGCAGCGATTTCGTGCGCACAGCGCACGAGACGCCTTTGCTGTAGTGTGCGCTGTGCGTACGTAACGCCCGCCCCATGCGGGGGCGGGTTCCGGAAATCGCTGCCGCCAAGATGCGCGTCAGAAACCCCTTTGGCCTTCATTCGATCATCGATATCCCAAGCCTGACTGACATGAATCATGCCATTCTGCAGGCGGTTTTCGAGCTTGCTCGACGTATAAGTCCCAGGCCGCGGTGTGAAATGAGTCTGTCACCGTAGGTGGCCGCAGTCACCCGATGGGTCGCAGCGAAGTTTCAAGGGGGGTTCCAAGTCAATCATGTGCCTGACGAGCAGTAATCTGGAAGGTTAATTCATTCATAAGGATCATCGATGGGGAAAAGACGAGAAATCGCGACAACACGACGGATGCTGCCGCTCGCAGGTAGCACCTTGCTACTCTTGGCGGGCTGTGCCTCGGCACCCGTCACCGTGGTTCCAGTACCTCCGGCAAAGTTTCAGGTTTTGGGCCACGGCAGCGGTCGCGCATGCGGCACGATGGGTTTTGCATTCATGCAATTCTTCCCGGTCGGGTTGAACGAGAGAGTAGGCAACGCCTATCAGCAAGCGCTGAACAGTGTGCCCGGCGCAACGGCATTGACGAACGTGGAGTTATCGGAAGACTGGTTTTGGTGGTTCCTCGCAACGACCCGATGCACCACCATCAAAGGTGATGGCGTGCGGGAGGTAAAGGGATGAACATCACCGTCAAGATTTCTGCCGCGCTGGCGGCCGGGTTGCTGCTGAGCGCCTGTGCCGGTCGGCCCGTAAAGTTTGCTGACGCACCCGATCTGTCGCAAGTCGACACAAACCGAGGCCGGAAGATCACGGCACAGGCGGGTGGGTTCATGCTATTCAGCGCACTTCCGCTGGGCACGAACGACCGCCAGTATCGGGCTTACGAGGAGTTGCTGACTGAAGCCGGGACCGACAAGATCGCCAACATCGCCGTCAAGGAGACCTGGTCGTACGGCTTCGTGGGCACGAGCTATTGGACCATTTTGACCGCGACGGCCTATCCGCCCAAGTCAAGGAAATAATCCAGCGCCTGGAATGAAGTTCGCGGGAATGTTGGGTCAGCTCTGACATTCCCGCGATGATTTACGTCTGGGCCCTATAAATCCATTACTAACGGACCAATCCGGCGACGCGTACCCTGTTCCGATCTCTTCGACGAAATACGGATTTCATTTCCCAATTCTGCCAAATGGGAAGCGGCTCTCATCCATATGTCCTCTCCGGTTCGCGCACTAAGCGCCATAGAACCAAGGCAAACAGCAGCAGAGCGGGCACGTCTCCTAGCAGATTTATCCGATCGGTCTCGTCCAGGATTGCGTGAATCAGCATGATGCCGCCATGGACGACACTCGACCAAATCGTAAACCAGATCAGGCTTGAATTCGCTAACGGATCCTTTGCTGCCAGGATCAGGAATACGCCCAGGGTGGCATAAACCCCGAGAATCATGTGTTCGTATTCCGGTTGGGATGGTGTCCAGCCCCAACCGGAGGGCCACACAAACATCATCATTGCCGGGAGGCCAACAGTGAACATTAAACCTATCATAATCAGGGCGATCTTGAGATATTTCAGTCTCTTGACTTCGTCCACGGCATTTTTCCTTTTGCAAATCAGGTAGTCGATGGAAAATCGTATGGCATCGAGACGGTCACCAGCATGCCGACCCGCGATCCGATTCACGGGTTGAGCATAAAGTCCTCGGAATCAACGGATCTTTCAATCCGTACCGCTACGGAGGCATCACTGGTCATCCCAGTGGTCACAGACAAAGAGATAGGCTCCAGATTGGTGGCGAGTCTCCCTACGGGCGGGATATCTGGCGTACTCAGGGCCTATTTCAGGCTTCCCGATATTGAGCGAGGATAATGAGAGCCCTTGTCTCCGGTTCGATCGGAAAAAGGCGACACAACGTGGATATTCCACGCCCCGTGACCGAGAGAAGGCTCGAGGAATGAGGCGGTAGCGCTGGCATTCCTGCCGCATCGCGTCCTTCCCAGACGAACAGCGCTTCTGCACTGCCTGCTGTTCGGAGACAATGACGCCACACCGGACGCGGTGAACACAGCGCCAGTAGTCGCGACGGTTCACCCGGCCGAACACCGACCGTGCTGGCCAACGCGGCATGTTCCTGGATGCAGCGCATCGTCGCCCCAGATCCCTTCCGAATTAAACGGAGAATCCAAATGAACCTTCCCTTTGCGGACAAGACCGTGGTCATCACCGGCGCTAGCAGCGGACTCGGAGAGGCAACGGCACGCCATCTGGCGGCGCTCGGCGCCGCTGTCGTGCTGGCCGCGCGCAGAACCGACCGTCTGGAACGTCTGGCCGCAGAGATCGAAGCATCGGGCGGCCGCGCGCTCCCCGTGCGCATGGACGTTTCCCAACGCGAGGACTCCGAGCGGGTACTCGCCGAGGCTGTCGACCGCTTCGGCCAGGTCCATGTCTGGATCAACAACGCCGGGTTGATGGCCCTCGCTCCGCTTGACAAAATGCAGGTCGACCAGTGGGATCGCATGATCGACATCAACATCAAGGGTGTGCTGTACGGGATCGCGGCCGCCCTGCCCCATATGCGCGCCAAGGGTTCGGGACACATCATCAATGTCGCGTCGGTCGCGGGACTGAAGGTGTTCGCCCCGGTCGGCACCGTGTATAGCGCCACCAAGTTCGCGGTCCGCGCGATCTCCGAAGGACTGCGTGCCGAAGCCGGGCCGAACCTGCGCGTGACGCTGATCTCACCGGGTGCCGTGGCGTCCGAGTTGCAGCACGGCACGACCGATCCCGAGACCGCCCAGTTCGTCGGAAGCTTCTATGACGCGAACGAGATTCCCGCCGATTCGGTCGCGCGGGCCATTGCCTATGCCATCGACCAACCGGCTGATGTCGATATCAACGAAATCGTGTTGCGCCCGACCATACAGGAGTTCTGACCCGGAACCGGTCCGAACCGATCGGGTTAGAGCCATGCGCTTCCGGTGATCCTCGGAACCCGGCATCGTGATCCAGTGAAGCAGTGAGAGGCCCCGCCCTATTCCTCGCGATCGATGCAGGCGCGCGCGACCAAGGCAGGCAGAGCGGTGCACCACGCGGGTCCCGTCCGGGATGTAGAATGGCACCCCGTCGATTGGGTCAGGCGGCCCGCTAAGACATCACCCGAGGCGGACGCCAAAGGCTGTCATCCGGTGCGCTCGCGAGATCTGTTCACGAAACCACGCGCCTCGGCTCTCATCAGGAATGGACATGTATCGAGCGCTTGTCTTGCTGCTCCTCATCACGCTGACCGGGTGCGGGACGCCGAGGTTCGATATCACCGAGGCACCGGCCGGCACCACTGCGGATCAACAGGCGCTGGACGTGGCGCAATGCTCGCGCAAAAACCAGGTTCACGGCCCGTGGCTGTTCGGGGTGGGCAGCGCCATTCTGTACAGCCTGCGCAAGGCGGGATACCAGGAGTGCATGAATACCCTGGGCTATGCCGTGACGGAGCACGACTGACATGAACGCCAAACTACTCGTGCTTTGCGCCTCTATCGGTCTCGGCCTGGCGGCCTGTGCCCAAACCGCCTATCAGATCACGGCCGGACCTGCGGCGCGGGATCTGTCATCGGAGACACGCGACGTCATGGAGTGCGACAGGGAAAGCCATATCAATCCGTTGGCGCGCACCCTGCTGTGCGGCGTAGGTGCAGCGATCTGCCGGGATGTCGTCGACAGCCGCTATCGGAAGTGCATGGGCGACCGCGGCTATCGTCTCAAGCCGATCGGTTAGAGGACACGCCACAGTAACTATTCTGCTGCCTCGTTGGGTAGTGGGGTGGGCCGGGATGGCGAGACCGTCTGCGGGAGGGAACCCGCAGCCGAGCCTCCAGGGACGGATTCACGGCGTGTCTCGGCCTCCCGGACCGGCCCCGCGACGGGAGCGTGAACAGTTACCACGCCACAGGCCCGTCAGTGAACCCGAGATGCACTGGGAGCGCCGTGCATCGTCCCGATTCGCTCGACCGTTCACATCATCTTCACCACCCTCCGCTGGGCGCGGCTGGTCGGGTCGACAGTTTCGGGCCGTTCCAGTATCCTTCCGCGGCTAAATCGGCGTGTTTCACGCGCGCCGGCGCCGGTTTCTCGCGCTGCCCGCGCGCCCTGCCCCGCGGCCTTCAGCGCCAGCCACTTCTTCCGTACGGAGCATGACACTGATGAGCAACAAAAAGGCCTTGTCCCTGATCCAGTCCTACTATGACGCCTTCAACGCCGGCGACATGGACACGTTCCTGAGCCTGCTGACCGACGACGTGATCCACGACGTCAACCAGGGCGGCCGCGAGATCGGCAAGGACGCGTTCCGCACCTTCATGGGCAAGATGAACGCGCACTACAAGGAACAACTGGTCGACATGGTCATCATGGCGTCCGAGGACGGCACGCGGGCCGCGGCGGAATTCATAGTGCTGGGTGAATACCTGAGCACCGACGAAGGCCTGCCGCCGGCGAACGGCCAGACCTACCGTCTGCCGGCCGGCGCATTCTTCGATATCCGCGACGGGAAGGTCGCGCGGATCACGAACTACTACAACCTCCAGGACTGGATCGCTCAGGTCGAGCGCAGCTGATCATGAGCGGCGGCATCGAGATCAAGCACCTGTCGGGCCGCGACATCGAGCCCTATCTGGGCGACATGGCGCGCCTGCGCATCGAGGTATTCCGCGAATTCCCGTACCTGTACGACGGCACCCTGGAATACGAGGAGCGCTATCTGCAGACCTACGTCGAGTCTCCGGACAGCATCCTCGTGCTGGCTATCGACGACGGACGCGTGATCGGCGCGTCGACCGGTCTGCCGATGGAACACGAGACCGAGGAATTCAAGCAGCCCTTCGTCCAGCATGGCTACGATCCGGCGCGGATTTTCTACTGTGGCGAGTCGGTGTTGCAAAGAGCCTATCGGGGCCGCGGCATCTACAAGCAGTTCTTCATCGGCCGCGAAGGCCAGGCCCGAAAGCTCGGACGATTCGATTACTGCTCCTTCTGCTGTGTCGTGCGTCCGGCGGACCACCCACTGCGTCCGGCGGATTACGCGCCGCTCGACCCGATCTGGACCAAATTCGGTTACGTGCGGCATCCTGAACTGCAGACGCGTTATGCGTGGAAGGATGTCGGCGAGCCCGAAGAGACCGACAAGCCGATGGTCTTCTGGCTGAAGGCAATCGGCGGGACTGACTGATGGCGGCAAACACGTCCATACGCATCGCGGCTGCGCAGTATGACATCGGCTTCCTGCGGAACTGGGACACCTACCGCGCGAAAGTCGAGCAGTGGGTTGCAGCCGCGGTGGCCGAGCGCGCCAAGCTGCTGGTGTTCCCCGAATACTTCAGCATGGAGCTGGCCTCCCTGTTTCCGGAGGAAGTCTACAGTTCCCTGTCGCGGCAACTGGAAGCGTTGCAGGGCCTGCTGACGGATTTCTCGACCCTGTTTTCCGAACTGGCGCGCAAGCATCAGGTCTGGATCGTGGCCGGCACATTCCCGGTCCAGCAGTCCGACGGTTCGTACCGCAACCGGTGTCATTTATTCAAACCGCAGGGCGGGTGCGATCACCAGGACAAACTGATGATGACCCGGTTCGAGAACGAACAGTGGTTCATCGGCGCCGGTGAGGAGATTCGCGTGTTCGACACCGACTTCGGGCGTGTCGGCATCAACGTGTGCTACGACAGCGAGTTCCCGATCATCGCGCGCCGCCAGGTGGAAATGGGCGCCAACCTGATTCTGGTGCCGAGTTGCACCGACACGGTTGCTGGCTATTTCCGCGTGCGCATCGGCTGCCAGGCGCGGGCGCTGGAAAACCAGTGCTATGTGGTCCAGTCGCCCACGGTCGGGGCCGCGCCCTGGTCCGAAGCGGTGGACGCCAACATCGGCGCGGCGGCGGTCTACACGCCGGTCGACTACGGCTATCCCGACAGCGGTATTCTCGTGATCGGCAATCGCAACCGGTCCGAATGGGTTTATGCGGACATCGACCTGGAGTCGATCGGCCGGATTCGCGACACCGGTCAGGTGTTCAATTACCGCGACTGGCCCAAGCAGTTCCTTCCGTCCTGATCGGCCGCGGCCTGCTGCCGTCAAACCGCTGAGTTTTAAGCCTTAAGTCTAAGGTGCGGCATATTGTCGCACAGGGTAGCTAAATGCACATAACGAGGTGACATCCCTGGTCCCTTTGTGTGTAACATCGATTGCACAAAGTCCCTGAATACTTAGGGCCCTTCGTCCGACCCGGTGCATTCAGGCGCTGGGCGGTTGTTGAACGCTCAAGTTGGAGATCGATTGATGGTAACCAAACGTACCAAGACTGAAGAAATTGTCGTAGAAGAAGCCGTGGAAGCGCCTAAGGGCCTCGTCCGCGTGATCAGCGAAGGCGCTGCGGATGCTCGCACGGCTGCGTCGAATGCCACGCAGGCAGCCGGCAAGGTGGCTCGGAAGACGATTTACTCGGGTTTCTATTACGTGACCTACGGTGTCGTCTACGGCACACTGTTCGTCGGCAGCCTCATCCCGTCGAACAATGCGATGGGAGAAGGCGTGCATGATGGCGCTGCGGCTGCGCGCAAAGACTTCGATGCGCGCGGCCAACAGGCGGAGATGTCCCCCCCGCCCGCCGACGTTTCCGCAGCGCCAGCCTGATGCTGCGGCCGGGCCATCCCACGCGCGGATGGCCCGGAATCTTCTCTATCCGTGGCGATGCCGGCCCCGTAAAACACCTACTGCCGGCATCGTACATCTACCTTCCCACAACGGCCGAATCATCGCTAAAGGCGGCTGTGCGATCCGTCGCACAACGGCGCGTTGAGGGTCGCCTTACAGCCGCAAAACCAGACCTTCTTGGGCTCCGCAACGTCGTGCCGCACGGGCGCGAAGCTCGTGCCCTTGTGTGAGCCGTCGCAAAAGGGCTGCCGCGCCGAACGCCCGCACGCACACCACCAGTAGGTGCCGGGCTCGACATCGACGGCATAGGGACTGGTCTGAGGCACTGCAGGTTGATCGGTCATGCTCGGTCTCCTTCGTTCTTCGAGGTGAGCGGTGAAGTCTGCCGCTGGGCAGCCAAGGTCAGCGGGCGGCTTACTCGGCCGCTGCTTTCGGTTCCAGCGCGATGCCCTCATGCAAGACACCGGCCCAACCATCGCGCATGAAGCGACGGATATTTGCGTGATTCGTTCCGTAGGGCGCGTTCAGGACATCCTGGCGATAGTAGTCTCCGAACAGTGCCAGGGTCTCCTGCTGGTCCAGACCGAGCAACCGACCCAGATAGAAGATCTTGCACGATCCCTCATTCGTGCCGGACTCGTTGACGATCGGGTCGTCCTTTAGCCCGTTCGTGAAGCGGCAGGGCCGATAGACGTAATGATCGTTGATCACGGCCATGACCTCATTGAACGCGACGGGCATTCCGGCCCTGACACGACAGACCAGTTCATCGGGGGTCATCCGTCACACACTCCAGCTTGATAACAAAGGGCCGCTGTCGGGACGAGGCCATAGCTTGTGGTCCGCTGTATTCATGACTTCCCCCGCCCGCCCACGAGCGGCTGTACCGCGCGCCAGACGTTGTCGAAAATCACGGGCTGCGCCGACTCATTCGGGTGCAGGCCATCGGCCTGCATGTACTGCGTCTGCCCGCCAACGCCGTCCAGCATGAACGGCACCAGCGGCACTCCGCTCTCCTTTGCCAGCACGGGAAACACGCCTTCGAAGGCCTCGGCGTAACGCCGCCCGTAATTCGGTGGCAACCGCATGCCGATCAGCACGACAGCGGCACCGGCAGCGCGCGATTGCCCGATGATTTCGTTCAAGTTAGTCTTCATCTGGGCTGGGGACAGCCCTCGTAGTCCGTCATTGGCCCCCAGTTCGACGAGCACCAGGCCGGGCTTGTGCTCGGCCAGCAGGCCCGGCAGTCGAGCCCGCCCGCCGCTCGTCGTGTCGCCGGAGATACTGGCGTTGACGACACGGTCGCCGTTGACTTCCAGCCGCTGCTGCAACAAAAAGACCCAGCCCTGGTCTACGCTGGACAGTCCATACCCGGCGCTAAGGCTGTCGCCCAACACGAGCACGGTCTGCGCTGACAACGCCCCGGAAAACAGACAGGCGAGAATGAAAGCGAGTTTATTGAACATGGAAATAGGAGTGGGTGCCGGCCAGCTTCCGGGTGAACCGAACCTGATCGAAGTCTTCGGCCTGAACAAGTGGGTGGACACCGCCGAGGGCGTCCTGACTATCTTGACAGCAGTCGATCTTGCAATCAAATCAGGCGAAAGCGTCGCCATCGTCGGCGCCTCGGGCTCGGGCAAGTCGACGCTGCTCGGCTTGTTGGCCGGTCTCGACCTGCCGTCTTCCGGCCGCATTGTTCTCGACGGCGCATCATTGACGGAGTTGTCCGAGGACGGTCGGGCCGACGTCCGCCGACGGTTGATCGGTTTCGTCTTTCAGTCCTTTCAGCTGATTCCGAGCCTCACCGCGATCGAAAATACCATGCTGCCCCTGGAACTCGCGGGGCGGCGATCGGCGCGCGAGGAAGCGCAGGCAATGCTGGGCCGCGTCGGCCTCGAACACCGTCTACGGCACTACCCGCGGCAACTCTCCGGAGGAGAACAGCAGCGCGTGGCGCTGGCACGCGCTTTCGTGACGAATCCCAAGATCCTGTTTGCCGACGAACCCACCGGGAATCTCGACCGTCGTACTGGCCAGAGCATCATCGATCTGCTCTTCCAGCTGAACAGCGAGCATCGCACGACGCTGATCCTGGTAACGCACGATGAGGCACTGGCCGGCCGCTGCGACCGGATCATCCGGCTCGATGGCGGGCAGATCGTGTCGGACGCCATCGGAGTCGCTCGATGATGACGCGCTGGCTGGCTGCGCTGCGCCTGGCCGGACGCGAACTGCGGTCCGGCGAGTTGACCATCCTCGTCGCCGCCATCGTGATCGCCGTCGCGAGCAGCACCACCGTCAATCTGCTCAGCGACCGTCTGAATCGCACCATGACCCTGCAGGCTGCCGAGTTCATCGCGGCCGATCTGGTCGTCACGGGGCACGATCCGGCGCCTGATGCATGGGCCGCCGAGGCATCGGTCAAGGGTCTGGCAAAGGCCGAGACGGTGGAATTCCCCAGCGTACTAATGGCCAACGACCAGATTCTGCTGGCAGGAATCAAGGCCGCCAGCCCCGGCTATCCGCTGCGCGGACGCCTGCGCACGACGACCCGGGGGCCTGCGGAGGAGATCGACACGGCGGACGTCCCGCGACCCGGACAGGTTTGGGTCGACCAACGCGTCTTGACCACACTTGGCCTCGGCATCGGCGCCGAGATCGAGGTCGGCGACAAGCGCCTGACCATCGACCGCATTCTGACGCGCGAGCCCGACCCGCGGGGCGACTTGTACAGCCTGGCGCCGCGCGTGCTGATGCATCTTGACGACCTGGCGGCCACGCGGGTCATCCAGCCTGGCAGCCATGTCCACCACTACGCCCTGTACAGTGGCCCGGAGGAAGCGATACTGAGCTTCAAACGCTGGCTGGAACCTCAGTTGCACCCGGGCCAGCGCATCCTGGATGTGCATGAGGATCGCCCGGAAGTCGGGAATGCGCTCAAGCGGGCCCAGCGCTATCTGGGCCTGACCACACTGGCGGTGATTCTGATCGCCGGCTGTGCGATTGCGATGAGCGTGCGCCGTTATACCGAGCGGCACTATGACCTCACGGCCATGCTCAAGTGTTTCGGGCTTTCGGCCACGGAGGTCACCACGCTTTATGCCCTGCAGTTCCTGGCGATCGGTAGCATGGCCAGCCTGTTGGGATGCGGCCTGGCCTGGCTGTTCCAGGAGGGCGCGGTCTACCTGCTGAAGGATATGCTGCCGCAGGCGCTGGTCCCCGCCAGCGGTGCGGTGATCGGGGCGGGCATCGCAACCGGAATGCTGGTACTGATGGGCTTCGCCCTGCCACCGCTGCTCCGCCTCGGCCGCTGCGCGCCGCTGCGCATACTGCGGCGCGACCTCGAGCCCGCGCCGAGCAGTGTCTGGACCGTCTACGGACTCGCCCTGGGCGCGCTCGGACTCCTGTTGTGGCAACGCACCCAAGACCTCGAACTGACCGCCCTGATCCTGGGCGGCGCGCTACTCGTAATCGCCCTGCTCGCGGGTATTGCCTGGGCCTTGCTCAGCTGCGTCGACCTGCCGGGCAACCGGCTCGGCATCGCCTGGCGGTTTGCGGCGCGCAATCTCTCCCACAACCCGGCCCTGGCGATCTCTCAGGTGCTGGTCTTCGGAGTGACGCTGATCGCCATGTTGCTGACGGTACTGGTTCGCACCGAACTGCTCGCCGAGTGGCAACGGCAACTGCCGCAGGATGCGCCGAATCATTTTGCACTGAACGTGTTCGAGACCGATGTTCCCGGTATGGCTGAGGCGCTGAAATCGGCCGGCATTCGGGCTAGTGCGTTCTACCCCATCGTTCGCGGCCGGCTGACCGCCGTCAATGGTGTCGACGTGCGCAAGCGCGGGACCAGCGACGGCACGGCCGACGCGGCGCTTAACCGCGACCTCAGCCTTACCTGGTCGGCGACCGTACCCGACGAGAACCTGATTACCGACGGGCATTGGTGGAGCGAAGACCGAACGCCGCAGGTGTCGGTCGAGGAACGGCTGGCAGGAAACCTGAAGCTGCGCCTGGGAGACCGCTTGAGCTTCAATATTGCCGGGAGCGAAATGGACGCCACGGTGACAAGTTTTCGGCGCGTTCGCTGGGATACGATGATGCCGAACTTCTTCATGATCCTGTCGCCGGGCAGCCTGGAGCGCCATCCCCACACCTACCTGACCAGTTTTTACGTGCCCTCTGACAACAAGGGTTTCCTGCTGCAGTTGACCAAGGCATTCCCGAATATCAGTCTGCTCGAAGTGGACAGGCTGCTGCAGCAGTTCCAGATGATCATCCGGCAGGTCGGCGGTGCGGTGGAATATCTGCTGCTGTTTGCGCTGACGGCCGGGTTCGTCGTGTTGTTCGCCGCCGTCCGTGCATCCTTGGATGCCCGCCTCTATCTGGACGCGGTCTGCCGGGCGCTGGGCGCACGCCAAAGCGTGCTGCGCCGTAGTCTGTGGCTGGAGTTCGGTGCGCTCGGCCTGATAGCCGGCCTGCTGGCAGCCCTGAGTGCCGATCTGGTTGCCTGGATCGTGTTCGAGCGGGTTTTCAATCTAAATCCGCACGTGCAGCCGCTGTTCTGGCTCGGCACACCACTGATCGCCGCTGTCGCCATCGGCACTGCCGGTTACTGGAATGCGCGCCGCTTTCTGCGCAAAAGCCCGATCACGGTGTTCAGGGAATTGTGACGCCGGGCTTGGAGGGAAGTTGAAGGCTGGGTGGAAGGGGACACCCACCGTACTCCCGCCGGAGATCCCGGCGGGAGTTTCGAAGCTGACTAAGCGAGTTTCTATGGCGGCGAACTTGCCTGCGAACGCGAATGGCGCCGCAACGGTTCGCGCGTGCTGCAGCAGCGAGCTACTTGGGTTGAATATTGATGTCGGCGACCCAACCGCCGTTGCCTTGGCAGGGACCTTCCGTGACTTTGACCTTCACAAATTTCAGCATGCCGACGCCTTGCTCAGCCTCGACGACACCCGCGGTGCCCGGCGACACATGACAGACGATCTGCTTGTCGTCTTCTTCCGTCATCGCGACGCTCGTGAGTTGCGGCAGGGCATTGATTTGAGTGTCTCCGCCGTTGGGGTTCTTCAGCACCACGGCCTGGCCAATGGCTACGGAGGCCTTGGCGACCTGGCCTTCGCTCCCGCCACCGCTGAGCGCAAGCACCAAACCAATCACGGCTGCTGCACCAACGACAACATACAAGATTTTCGGGTTCGACTGGAAGCTGCCCAGAAGATTCTTGGCTGCATCTCCCGCCTTTGCGACCTCTTCCCCAGCTGCCTTCGCGGCCTCTTCAGCTACCGCCTTCGTTGTGTCGTCTGCCATTATCGTTGACCTCCTCTGACTTATACCTGTTTTATCCAGATGGGATGCAAAACCCCGACCCGCGAGGGTAGGCGCACGTTATCACGTTGTGCAAGCCTTGCAAACTTCTTGCTGGGTTCGTAAACGCTGGGGCTGATGCCGGAGTTTTCGGCGCGCCGTGAGTGCCTTCCGCATTAACCACCACGCGCCCGTTCGCACACCACCTCTGCAGTATGGCCGGCTATACCCGCTGTCGACATTCGCCGGAGACACAAGCGCACTCCTCCGACGCCCCACTTGCTTTGTCCCCGCTCGCCGCCATTGGTTCAGCCGATACGCCGTGAGGTGTAGAAATTTCCGAGTCCACGACTCGTCGTAAGCCGTCGCTTCACGCCTGGAACGGGTGGCTTGTATCCGGGACTTGCCCAGGCAAGCTTGATTGCCTGGACGACTGGCCCTACATTCACGAGCACGCTTACCAAGTTGACGGGCTCAGCATATGGCCCGGAGAATCCACCGATGACCAGCAAAATACCCTCGAGGCGGCGGGCCGGCGATGTGACATCGTTTCTTGACCGCCTGTCGGGCGTTCCGGTGGTCAAATCGGCCCCGGAACGACAACACCTGATCTTTGCACTCGATGCGACGGCGAGCCGAGAGCCAACCTGGCGGTCGGCACAAAAGATTCAGGGTGAGATGTTCGACGTCGCTTCGGGACTCGGTGGCATCGAGATTCAGTTGTGCTATTACCGTGGTCTGGATGATTTCGATGCCAGCGCCTGGACAGCGGATACCGCCGAACTGCGCCGTGTTATGGCGGGCGTCGGCTGTGTTGGCGGCTACACCCAGATTGCCCGACTGCTCGCCCACGTTGCGCGGGAACGCAAGACTCGGCCTGTCAGGGCCTTTCTTTTCGTCGGCGATAGCGTCGAGGAACCGGTGGAAGAACTCTGCCATCAGGCCGGGCTGCTCGCGCTACTCGGCGTACGCGGTTTTCTGTTTCAGGAAGGCCGCGACCCAACGGCGGAGCGCGCCTTCCGGCAGATTGCAGGCATTACCGGTGGCGCGTATGCGCACTTTGACGCCCACAGTGCAGATCGCCTGCGGGACCTCCTCGGAGCAGTCGCGGCCTATGTCAGCGGAGGACTGCAGGCCCTGGAAGACTACGGGCGCCAGCGCGGCGACAGCGTGCTGCAATTGACTCGGCAGTTGCAAAGCCGGTGATTCAACTGATTGTCCTTCTGACGCTCGTCCTGATCCTCGTCCTCTCACTTCGAGGCCTGGCAGCGACGGGAGCGACCGCGGCGCGCCAGGCGGGCAAGCGTCTCGCGATCTGGTTGGCCGTGGGGATTCTGATCTACCTTGCGGCCACCGGGCGCCTCGCCGTCGTCGTTGCCCTGGCGGGTGCATTGGTGGCGGCCATGTTCCGCCTCGCGCCGCTCCTGGTGCAGCTGCTGCCGGTGTTCCACCGGCTCTGGCGCCAGCGTGCCACGGCGACCGTGCCGCCCGGGGGGCATGGCGACATCACGACGACCGAAACCCGCTACCTCCGCATGGAACTCCGTCAGACCACCGGCGAAATCAGCGGGCGCGTGCTGCGGGGCGAATTCGCCGGGCGCGACCTCGGATCGCTGTCGCTCGCGGAACTCGCCCGTCTGCGGCACGAATGCAGTGGCGTGGATCCCGATTCCGTCGCCCTGATCGAAGCTTATCTGGAGCGCCTCCACGGTCCCGGGTGGCAGGCGAAGGCGAACGGTTCCGAATCAGGAGCGGGCACTCATTCGGCACGCATGACCCGGGATGAGGCCTACGAAATACTGGGGCTGGCGACCGGAGCCACGCGCGAGGCAATCATCCAGGCCCACCGGAGGCTGATGCAGCGCGTTCACCCCGATCGCGGCGGTTCCGACTATCTGGCGTCCAAGATCAACCGGGCCAAAGACACGCTGCTCGGAGCCTGAGCGCCCGTCGGCCGGACGACCGACTCACATCCGGACGAAAGCCTGGCATGACGCCGCCGCCGGGGGTTTGCCGCTCGGCGCACGGCTGGCTTCGGCGCGGATTATCGAATACGATTCAGGGCCATTTCGGCAGATGCGATCCGCTTCCGGACCTCAGGGCAATGACGATTCCAAAGGTATACGATGTTCCGTCCTCGTGGGCCGAGAACGCGCTGATCGACGACGCGCGCTATCGCACGCAATACGAACAGTCCGTACGCGACCCCGACGCCTTCTGGGGCGAGCAGGCAACCCTTTTTCTCGACTGGACGCGACGCTGGGAGACGGTATCGGACTGCGATTTCCGCAGCGGGACCGTCCGTTGGTTCGCGGGCGGGCGTCTCAATGCCTGCGAAAACTGCGTCGACCGTCATCTGCCGTTCCGCGCCGAGCAGACCGCCATTCTGTGGGAAAGCGACGATGGCGAAACCGTTCGGCGCCTGAGCTACCGGGAGTTGCATCAGGCAGTCTGCCGGTTGGCCAACGCGTTGAAGCGCCACGGTGCCACCAAGGGCGAACGGATCTGTATCTATCTGCCGATGATTCCGGAAGCGGCCATCGCGATGCTGGCCTGCGCGCGCATCGGCGCTATCCACTCCATCGTCTTCGCCGGCTTCTCGGCCGAAGCGCTGAAGGACAGGATTCAGGATGCCGAATGTGCGTTCGTGATCTGTGCCGACGAGGGTCGCCGCGGCGGCAAGGTCATCGGCTTGAAGCAGAATGTCGACCGCGCGCTGGAGGCTTGCCCAAGCGTCCGATCCGTGTTCGTGGTCCGCAACACCGGCGCTGCGGTCAACTGGTTGCCGTCCCGGGACGTGGCCTACGACGAGGCTGTGGCCGCGGAGTCCGAGGACTGCGAGCCCACGGAAATGGACGCCGAGGATCCCCTGTTCATCCTCTATACCTCAGGGTCGACGGGCAAACCGAAAGGCGTGTTACACACGACCGGCGGGTATCTGTTGTTTGCCGCGATGACGCACCGCTATGTGTTCGACCATCGCGATGGCGATGTCTATTGGTGCACGGCCGACGTCGGCTGGGTCACGGGGCACTCCTATCTCGTCTACGGGCCGCTGGCCAATGGCGCGACCACGCTGATGTTCGAAGGGGTTCCCACCTACCCGGATCCGTCCCGGCTCTGGCGGATCATCGACAAACACCGGGTCACCATTTTCTACACGGCGCCGACTGTCGTCCGTTCCCTGATGGGACTGGGTGACGAATGGGTTACTGCGACCCGCCGTGACAGCCTGCGCCTGCTTGGATCGGTGGGTGAGCCGATCAATCCCGAGGCGTGGGAGTGGTATTACCATGTCGTCGGCGACGCCCGCTGTCCGATCGTCGACACGTGGTGGCAGACTGAAACCGGCGGCATCCTGATCACACCCCTACCCGGCGCCAATGCCTTGAAACCCGGGTCGGCGACCCGACCCTTCTTCGGCATCGTACCGGCGCTGCTCGACCCGCGCGGCACCGTGGTCGAGGGTCCCGGCGAAGGCTCGCTGGTGATCGCTGCTTCGTGGCCCGGCCAGGCGCGCACGGTTTTTCGCGACCACAAGCGGTTCATCGAGACCTACTTCTCGGCCTATCCCGGCTACTACTTCACCGGCGATGGAGCCCGACGCGACAGCGACGGCGACTACTGGATCACCGGACGTATCGATGACGTGCTGAACGTCTCGGGCCACCGGATGGGGACAGCGGAGATTGAAAGCGCCCTGGTACTGCACGATGACGTCGCGGAAGCCGCCGTCGTCGGCTACCCCCACAATGTCAAAGGCCAGGGGATCTACGCCTTCGTTACGCCCGTGGCCGATGTCGCGCCGAGCGAGAAGCTAAGGCGAGAACTGATCGACCTCGTCCGCAAGGAGATCGGCGCCATCGCGAGCCCGGATTACATCCAGTTCGCGCCAGCGCTACCGAAAACGCGATCCGGCAAGATCATGCGCCGAATCCTGCGCAAGGTGGCCGGCAGCCAGTTCGACGAACTGGGAGATACCTCGACGCTCTCCGATCCTTCGGTGGTCGAGGATATCATTCAAAACCGGGTTAAAATGTCCGGGTAGACAACTCGCCAATACTCATTACAGACGGAGTTTGCCATGAAACTTGTTAGCGCCGTGATCAAGCCCTTCAAGCTCGATGACGTTCGGGAAGCCCTATCCGACATCGGTGTCAGCGGTCTTACCGTTACCGAAGTGAAGGGTTTCGGCCGGCAGAAAGGGCATACCGAGCTTTATCGCGGCGCTGAATATGTCGTCGATTTTCTGCCGAAGGTCAAACTCGAAGTGGCGGTCTCCGACGACCAGTGCCAGCGCGTCGTCGAAGCGATCGTAAAGGCGGCGAACACCGGTAAGATCGGCGACGGCAAGATATTCATCACGTCGCTTGAGCAGGTCATCCGCATCCGGACCGGGGAAACGGGCGACCACGCACTCTGACATCCGGGCAGAGTCCCTGGCTGCCCGTCGGTTCAGGGACTAAGGCAGGGCGTCTAGCGCCTCGTCCGGCGCAGTGTGTTCACGGCAGATCTTCTCGGCGTCGGAGGGCTGCAAGGCCTCGAGTGTGAGCCCACACCATCGGCTCCCGTCTGCCTCCAGCCGATGGTGGCGGCAAGTGCCGCAGACACCAAAGGATTTCAACTGATTCGCCTTCTGCATCGCTTGCAACAGGCCCTGTAAGGCCGCCACGATCTCCTGCGAGGCCTGATCCGTCAGTTCGGCCATCGCCAAAGCCAGGACGCGCGGCGGGATCGCCTCGGCCAACAGGGCCTCCCCGGTGGGAGTCAGTACCAGCCTGACGACGCGCCGATCCTTGCCATCCGGGATTTTCTCGATCAGCCCGTTAGCTTCAAGCACGCTCAAGGTCTGCGACACGGTGCCCTTCGTTAGACCAAGATACTCCGCGACGGCCAGCGGCGTATTCGAGTAGCGGTTGCAACTGCTGAGGTAATGGAGCGCTTCGAGCTGAACGGGTTGGATGCCGTTAACCGGAGGAACCCGGCGGGCGCCCATCCGGACGAGATTTCCGATACGTTCCAGGTAATCGTAAGCGTGATTTGCGATTGTTTCTTTCATGACATCAAATCGTAGCGGATCGCTAAGTCTCTGACAAGCAAAGAAGCGAATCGTCATCGCGGCGGCAGCCGATGACCGGACTAACTCGAATGATGGGTATGCGAGAGGGCGCACAGGACACGGCGTCGCTGGTCCTGCCAGGACTGCGGCACGGCGCAAACCGCACCGCAGTCAACCGGGTACTCAGAGGCCGCTGACAGCGCGCTCGAAGAACGGCGGCGTGGTGAGTGCGGCACGGTGCATCGCGGCGCTGTAGTACTCGGTTGCGAATGGCTTGGCGAGCGCCGCCTGCTCCCGGAAGGGCTCAAAGGGGGTGGCACTGGCCATCGTGCCGCTCCACCACCCGGAGGGGTAGATGAATTGCGGGAAGAACAGGGTCTGGCGATGCGTGAAGCCGGCGGCGCCCATGACACGATACATCGAACGGATCAGATCGAGGTGCAACAGCGGAGACTCGCTTTGCTGAGCGAGAATTCCGCCCGGACGCAGACATTTAAGGCAATCACGATAGAACGCTTCGTTGAACAACCCCTCCGCCGGACCGACCGGATCGGTGCTGTCGACGATGATGACGTCCACACTGGCCGGCGCGGCCTCCTTGACCCATCGGATGCCATCGATGAACAGCAACTCGGCGCGGGGATCCGTGTTGGCCGTGCACAACTCGGGAAAGTGGATTTCCGCCAAGCGGGTGACCCGCTCGTCGATCTCGATCTGCGTGGCCTTTTTGACACCGGGATGTCTCAGGACTTCACGCAGGCTTCCGCAATCGCCGCCGCCAATGATCCAGACCGTTTCGGGTTGTGGATGCGTGAACAGCACCGGATGCGTCATCATTTCGTGGTAGAGAAAATTTTCGCGGGTGCTGACCATCGTGCACCCATCAATGACCATCAACTTCCCAAAGCATTCGGTGTCGAAGATCTCGATTTTCTGAAACGCCGTCATCTCCTCGTGGAGCTTGCGCTTGATGCGCAATGACAGCGCGCTGCCGTGCTGGGGATAGGTTTCGGTAAACCAGTTTTCTTCGTCGCGCATCGCTAAACCCTGAATTTGGCAAGACCGGCGATTTTCCACATAATCATCGGCCTTTCAAGGAATACTGCATGACATCTTCCGACTGGAACATCAGGCGCGCCCGCGAAACCTACGCGATCGAACATTGGAGCGACGGTTACTTCGACATCGACGAGTGCGGCGAGGTCATCGTGCGCCCGCGACGGGCCGATGAACACCGGAAGCTGAGCCTGACCGATATCGCCCAGACCGCCCGCCAGGAAGGCCTTTCACTGCCCTTGCTGGTCCGTTTCACCGATATCCTGAAGGATCGTGTCGCTCTGCTGCACGACGCGTTCGAAAGCGCCCGGCGCGACCACGACTACACCGGCACCTATACGCCCGTGTATCCCATCAAGGTCAACCAGGAGCACAGCGTCATCGATGCGCTGTACCGCAGCGGCGAGGCCAAGGTCGGACTCGAAGCCGGCAGCAAATCCGAGCTGCTCGCCATTCTGGCTCTGGCGGGTTCCGATACCGTCATCTGCAATGGATACAAGGATCGGGCCTATGTCCGCCTCGCGCTGATCGGCCGACGGCTCGGACTGAACCTGTTCATCGTCGTGGAAAAGCTCTCGGAACTCGACCTGATCATCAGTGAGTCGAAAGCCCTCGGGATCGAGCCGCAGCTCGGACTGCGCGTCCGGCTGCACAATGTCAATGCCGGCAAATGGCAGAACAGCGGTGGAGAAAAGTCGAAATTCGGGCTCAATCCCGGCGACATCCTGAAGCTGACCGAACGGCTCGCGGCGGCCGGCGGCCTGTCATGGCTGCAGCTGATGCATTTCCACATGGGCTCGCAGGTCGCGAACATCAACGAGATCAAGCCGGCATTGCGGGAAGCGACCCGCTTCTTCTCGGAGCTGTGCCGGCTGGGTGCGCCGATCCGCTATATGGACGTCGGCGGCGGGCTGGGCGTCGACTACGACGGGACGCATTCCAACAGCTCCTGCTCCATCAACTACACGATCCAGGAATACGCGCAGAGCATCGTCCGGGCCGTCTCGGAGATCTGCGCCGAGCACCGGCTGCCCGAGCCGCATCTGATCACGGAAGCGGGCCGCGCGATGACGGCGCATCACGCCGTGCTGATCACGAACATTATCGACATCGAGTCGGTGTCGGACGAAGTGCCGCCGCCCATGGACGGGGCCGTGACGTGGACGCATGATCTCGAGAGCCTGCTGGAACGCAGCGCCGTGGAACAACCTTTGGGCATCTATCACGATGTCGAATTCGAACTGCAGGAAGCGCGCAACATGTTCCTGCAGGGCAAGAGCGACTTGCCGCATCTGGCCCGGGTCGAACGCCTGAGTTTCGCGGTCTTTCATCGTTTGCGACGCCGTTTCGACGTGCGTTTGCGGGCCCATCGCGAGGCACTGGATGAATTGAACGAGCGGCTCGCGGACAAGGTCTTCTGCAATTTCTCGGTGTTTCAATCGATGCCCGACGGCTGGGCTATCGATCAGATCTTCCCGGTTATGCCGCTGCAGCGCCTGGACGAAGAACCGGTCCGCCGTGCGGTGATCCAGGATCTGACCTGTGATTCCGACGGACGAATTGGGGCCTACATCGATTGTCAGAGTATCGAGAAGACCATGCCCATCCATGGCATGCGGCCCGGGGAGTCGTACCTGATCGGCATCTTCATGATCGGTGCCTATCAGGAAATCCTGGGCGACATGCACAACCTCTTCGGCGACACCCATTCCGTGAACGTCGAGGTGGGTGCCGACGGCCACTACCGCTTCGTGCAACCGGTTCACGGCGACGGTGTCGACGATCTGCTGCGGTACGTGCATATCGATCCCGAGGAACTGGAACGGGCTTACCGCAAGAAGCTGAACGAGGCACAGCTCACGCAGGCCGAGCGCAAGCTCTATGAAAGCGAGCTCATCGCCGGCCTGAATGGCTATTCCTACCTGGAAGAGCCCTCGTGAAAGTCGGCTTTATCGGACTTGGGGCCATGGGCGAGCCGATGGCACGGAATCTGGCCGCGGCCGGGTTACTCGCCGCAGTTTGGAACCGGACCCCTGCGCGGGCCGCTGCGCTGAGCGCCTCGCTCGGTATCGACTCTGTACCATCCCCGGCCGAACTCGCGGCAGCCGTGGACATCGTCATCATTTGTGTGTCGGCGGACGCCGACGTCATCCGTGTCGTCGACGCCTTGCGCCCGGCAGCCAGACCCGGCCTGGTCGTCGTGGATTGCTCGACCGTGAGCCCAGACACCGCCCGTGAGGCTGCGCAACGGCTGGGCGACGGCGGTGCGGAGTTCCTCGACGCCCCCGTGACCGGCGGCGTCGAAGGCGCGCGCAGCGGCCGTCTCGCGATGATGATCGGCGGGAGCCCCGCAACGCTGGCAAAAGTTGAGCCGGCACTCTCGGCGATGGCGACACGTATCGTATTCATGGGCGACACCGGCGCAGGCCAGGCCGCGAAGGCCGTGAATCAAGTGATGTGCGCAGGTATCAACCAGGCCGTGACCGAGGCCCTGGCGTTCGGCGAGAAACTCGGCCTCGACATGGACCGCGTAATCGAAGTGGTGTCCGGCGGAGCCGCCGGAAACTGGTTTCTGGAAAAACGGGGACCGACCATGACCCGTGGCACGTTCGCGCCCGGTTTCAAACTGGCGCTACATCACAAGGATCTTGCGATATGCCTGTCGATGGCAGTGGACATGCAAATCGACCTGCCGTTGACGGCTACGACGCTGAATGATTACGCCGCATTGATGGCCGAAGGCTTCGGAGACGAAGACATCTCGGCCCTGTATCGGCGGAAACGGCCCTGAACCGCAACTACCACGGCCGGGCGGTCGGCACCTGCCCGCTCGGCGCCGGCAGTTGCTAACCGGTCGCACCGTTGCACCGACAAGACCTCCGGGTATTTCGGGCGACCACCGGATCGAACGGCCCGCGACCCTGCCTGTCAGGCAAGGGCCGCGTCCCAGGGATCGGTTGACCTGCCGCTATTCGCAGCTGCCATACTCGATTTGCGCCGTCTCGAAGGCGCTGTTTTCCTCGGAATTCAACCGGATGACGGCCTGCAACGCTTTCAGCTTGTCTTCCGCGGGTTTCATTTTGGCGTTGAGCGCTTCGAGTTGCGGGTAAAACTCGTTGACGGTTCTTTCATCATGCGAGCGGTGCGCCACCAGCAATTTGGAACGTAACGAACTCTGCTGACACCGATCGGCCCGTGTATCGCGCAACAGGCTGACGGCCTGCTCCAGATCTGCCGACGACGCGAAACCGGGCGAAGAAACCATACCGCCGGCGAGCAAGGCCGCCGCCGACAAGATCCGCACTGAAAACACCTGCATGCTCCCCTCCGAAACCCTTGTTTGTTATTTTCTAACTGCGAAACGAGTCACGGATTGTATACCCAGACACACGATGATGAGCATCCTGCCCTGTTTGCCCCGGCCACCCGTTGCCCGCCCGTTTTTCGACCTGCCCCGGTACCAGGACAAAAAAAAGGGTGTGGCAACAGCGCCACACCCTGCAAACGCCGCGCTCGCTGCTAGCTACGCGGTCATGCAAAGACTCAAAGCAACAGACATTCCCGATCGAACCGAGTTCCATCAATCACATAAGGGGCCTTCTGGTCGCTCTGGCGGGAAAAGCCCCACTCCCGGGACAGCCGCTCGGAGCGGTCGCTCGTTGTCATGTGGTGAGGGTGTTGGCGATGCATGACGAACAACTGTTGCGCTATAGCCGCCAGATCATGCTGTCGGAAGTCGATATCCCGGGTCAGCAAAAGTTGCTCGCGAGCCGGGTCCTGATCGTCGGAGCCGGTGGACTCGGCTCACCCGCGGCGATGTACCTCGCCGCGGCAGGCGTCGGTACGTTGGTGCTGGCCGATGATGATCGGGTCGATCTCTCGAATCTGCAGCGCCAGATCGTCCATCACACCGACCAGATCGGGCAAGCCAAGGTGGAATCAGCGGCCAATACGCTGTACCGGCTCAATCCCGATCCGCGGGTCATCGGCATACCGCGTCGACTCGGGGGTGGCGAACTCGCGGTGGAGGCCGCCCAGGCGGATGTGGTGCTGGACTGCTCGGACAACTTTGCTACCCGCTTTGCCGTCAATACGGCCTGTGTCGCAGCCAGAACGCCCTTGATCTCGGGTGCCGTGATCCGCTTCGAAGGCCAGCTCGCAGTCTTCGATGCGCGATTGCCTGATGCGCCCTGCTACCACTGCCTGTATCCGGAGACACCACAGAACGACCTGGACCAAAGTTGCGTGCGCAGTGGCGTCATCGCACCGTTGCCGGGTCTAATCGGGAGCTTCCAGGCACTTGAGGCGATCAAGCTCTTGCTCGGTCTCGGCGCGCCTTCCACCGGACGCCTGTTGGTGTTCGACGCCTTGGCAATGGAGTGGCACACGCTGCGACTGCGCCGGCATCCTCAGTGTCCTACATGCGGCCAACGGGTCGCGGCGACCTAGCACGCTGCGCTGCGCGGTCCGACCCCGGAGGGCGCCACGAGCGATACATGCTCGGGGGGATAGTTGACATGGCACGGGAAAGTACCCATAATGGCGATCTCTACGCGGGAATAGCTCAGTTGGTAGAGCACAACCTTGCCAAGGTTGGGGTCGCGAGTTCGAGTCTCGTTTCCCGCTCCAGTTCTGGCCCTAGGGCCGCTTTGCGATATCTCGCATCTTTCCGGGTTTTCTCTTAAGGCTGAGTGGCAGAGTGGTCATGCAGCGGCCTGCAAAGCCGTGTACGCCGGTTCGATTCCGACCTCAGCCTCCATTAGAGCGTTTCACGCCATGTCACAACATGGCGAAGTCACTGAAAAGCTTAAAAAATCCCCGATCCCTTCGTGTCACGTCGTGGCATAAAATGCCTTGACAATACCGTCAAAATGACGGTACATGAGCCGGAACTCTCCTTGCTGCTGAAGGTGCGTACCGTCTGTGCCGTCAAAACGCCGTAACCGTCGGATTCTCTTCGACCCCCACCCTTCCCCGTGGGATTCCGCCATGTGGTTCCCAATGGGGATTGAACCCGCGCCCCACCGGCTGGAGGGCGCGTCATGCCGTTGACCGACATCAAGATCCGCACCGCAAAACCGGCCGATAAGCCCTACAAATTGCACGATGAGCGGGGGCTCTACCTGTTGGTGCGCGGTACGTCGAAGCTGTGGCGGTACGATTACCGTCACGACGGCAAACGGAAGACGCTCGCGCTGGGCGACTACCGCGACGTGAGTCTGAAGGAGGCCCGCGAACGGCGCGATGAGGCGAGGCGTCTGCTGTCGAAAGATGTTGATCCAGCGGCCGCCCGGAAGGCGCGCAAAGCCTCGCAGGTACAGGATGCCGAAACGTTCGAGGCGATCGCCCGCGAATGGCTGGAGAAGTTCAAGGCCAACTGGACCGCCGATCACGCGCTGCGCCTGCTGGCCAGGTTTGAACATGACGTGTTCCCGTACATCGGCGCCAAGCCGATCAGCACCATCGCCGCCCCCGAACTGCTGGCCGTGGTGCGACGGATCGAGTCCCGTGGTGCCGTCGATACGGCGCACCGGGCGCTGCAGAATGCCGGTCAGGTGTTCCGCTATGCCGTTGCCACCGGACGGGCCGAGCGCGACCCCTCCGGCGATCTGCGCGGCGCCCTACGCCCCGTTCGAGCCAAGCATCACGCCAGCATCACCGACCCGAAGGGGATAGGCGCACTGCTGCGCGACCTGGACGACTATCAAGGTTCCCATGTCACCCGCTGCGCGCTGCGCCTGGCGCCGCTGCTGTTCGTCCGTCCGGGCGAGCTGCGCCACATGGAGTGGTCCGAGATCGACACCGACGCGGCAGAGTGGCGACTGCCGGCCGGGGAGCTATTGTCAAAAGTGGTGTTTAGGGCCGTGCTCGTTGGCTGAGTCAGGCGGCCAACACCTGCTGTCCCGGTGGGTCGTCGGTCACCGGTATACCATCTTCAAACACCACGCCGTGCAGGAGGTCCGGGATGCGTTCGGCCCCGCGAATACGCCGCCAGGATTTCGCCGCCTCTTCCATCAGCTTGAAGGCGAGGCCGAGGAACGTCGCTCGCGACAGGCAGTTCTTGGCGCGCGTGGTGCGGTGGCGGACCGTCGCGAA